>JAUWVG010000117.1 GCA_030617525.1 Candidatus Aminicenantota bacterium
TTTCATCCGAATAAATTTGGATGTCTACGTCCGGATCTATGTCATGAATGGTTTTGGAAAAAATGGTCCCTGCCAGACCATTTCCAACAACGATGATTCGCAAGTATTCCTTTTTTTGCCGTCAGGCTGATTAAATTTTCAGGAAAAAATCCTTGGTCACACCACATTGAGGACAGGTCCAATCATCAGGAAGGTCCTCGAAAGAGGTTCCCGGATTTATCCCATTATCTGGATCTCCCTTTTCAGGATCATAAACATAACCACAGGCTGTGCATTCCCATTTTTCCATTGTTTCCTCCTTTGAAAATATGATGGGCTCTATCCTTCATCGAGGACATATTTTTCGTATTCCATCTCCAGTTTTAACTTATGCTCTTTCTCTTGTTCTAAAAAAAAGTCAAACATTTTTTTCAACTCATCTGAATTTACTGCCGCCTTCATGCTTGAGTAGAGTTCGACGGCCTGCTGCTCTTTTTTGGCGGCAAAAATGAGCAGGTCCTGAAAGCTCATGTCAGGTGTGGGGGGTTCCTCTGTTAAAAAATCGCTGATTTTCAAATCGACAACGTTATGTGTTTCCAGGTTTCCGATATCTTCACTTGTGATGCCTTGGAGAAGTTCTTTGTGCTTTTTTTCTTCAGCCTGCAGCTCTAGCAGCAGCTCTTTTAATCCTGGCGTTTCTGCAATTTCACTCATTTCACCATATGCCCTGCATGCATCCTCTTCTCTTTGGATGGCAAATTGAATAATGTCCTCAAAGTTTGAATTATCCATTTTTACTCCTCAAATGAATCCCAAAAATTATTAATATGATGTTCTCAAGAGTCCCTATTATAATGAAAGCATATTTCCCTTGCAACAAAACAGTCACATCTTAAAGCATTTCTATTTCCATGATTTTATTTTGGAGTTCCGGGAAAATGATGGAGAAATCCGTCACATCCTTGCTTTTTTAAGGCAATTCTTTTATCATGCGTTTTCAAAAATGAATACAAAAGCCATTGCCTATTTCATCCTGGGTTGGTTTATTCCAGGTCTGGGACATGCAGCCTTAAAGAAGTTCAAGAAAGCTATCTTCTTCTTTGTGGCCATTACATCCATGGCCGCATTAGGTCTAATAATGGGTGGTCGAATCTATTCATTTCAGACAGAAAATCCGCTAACAATACTTGCATTTTTTTCGGATATCGGGACAGGCAGCCTTTTTCTTCTAGCAAAAATGTTTTCTTTCGGAATTGGCAATTTGAAAAACATCTCATTTGAATTTGGCACAGCTTATATTGCAGGAGCCGGTCTTTTAAATTATCTAATTTCTCTAGATGCCTTCGATATCGCGGCAGGGAAAAAGAACTGATGTTTACAAGTCTTTTTGTTTCAATGGTCATTTACTCAGCTTTTGTCTCTTCCGTTTTGGCCCTGATTCGAAGAAACGAGAAAAAAGCGCAAATCCGCTACGGCCTCTCCCTCTTCCTGATCATGGTCGTGGGAGCTCTCGCGTTTGGCTGGTTCATGTATCTCTTCGTCTAAAATTCTCTCCTCCTTTTTCAGCCTATCCAACAATTTAAATAATTGGGATGGAACCCTTACGCAGTATTTCTCCGTCCTCACTCCATCTGTCGTTGCGGGCGGAGATATACCTGCGACGTCCATCCCTTTTGCAATGGAATTTTTGCTTGGTATAAACGGAAGTACCCGTATTTCCGTGATTTATTTAGAGTTATGGGTACTAGAAAGATGATGGAGAAATTACTTAAGATAAAATCTGAAGAGGATGGAAAAAGCGACATCCGAGGATTTAGCCTTACCGAATTGTTCATCGAGGGAAGCCGCTTTCTTCGGCCGCTGAGTATGTCTGAGCATGGGATGGATTAAGAAAAGTGGTACGCGTCTTCTTGGAAATTCTTTCTTTAGTGAGCAAGGTTTCCGTGCGGAGTTACGGAGGCGCCGAGAGGAACGATGAGGGAATGGCGTTAAAAATCCGAGTGGAGCGCTTCCACCTTTTCAGGTTTTTTCTTGCTTGATTTCTAATTACTTTTTTGAACTCGTTTTTGATATCCCGGAATGAGAATACTTCATAGACAAGAAAAATTTGTATTAAAATGATAATATGATTTGTGAAGAAAGATATTTTAGGCCTCATCGAGGAGTTTCATACTGGTGATTGAGTTATATGGGATATCTAAACAGTACCAAAAACCCAACTGGGCTCTCGATGATATCACTCTCCATATTGAAAAAGGTGACTTCTGGTTTGTGACTGGGCCGAGCGGAGCCGGAAAGACAACTCTTCTTCAGATCATTTTTCGAGAAATCATCCCCACTCAAGGTCAGATCGTGATCGATGGAAGAAACATTCTTAAGATACCCGATCACAAAATATATCAGCTCCGAAGAACCATGGGCATTGTGTTCCAAAATTTTCGACTTCTTTTCCATAAAAAAGTTTTCGATAATGTGGCGGTTGTCCTTCAGATACTTGGGATTCCCCAGAAAGAGCAGAGGAAGAAAGTTCTCAATGCACTGCGCATGGTGAATCTTCACCACAAAATGTGGGATTTTCCCTCTCAGTTGTCCTACGGCGAACAGCAGAGGGTGGCTATAGCCAGAGCCATTGTCAACAATCCAAAAATTATCCTTGCGGATGAGCCCACGGGAAATCTTGATACAGAATTAGCCATCGAAATCATGAGTCTATTTAGAGCCGTCAATGAGCAGGGATCAACAGTCATCATATGTACACATGACAGGGAATTGATCCGAAACTTTGGAAAAAAAATCCTCTTTCTCTACAAAGGAAAACTACTCAGAAAGGAAGAATTATAATTTTTCAAATACTGAATTACTTCTTAAATGAAGTCCGCAACAACCTGTGGCAGTTCCGTGCCAGAAACTTTTTTTCTATCACCATAATTTGTCTTTCGTTTTTGACCCTCGGAATTTTTCTATCTTTATCGAACAACCTGCAGCATACCGCACAAGAACTTTCCCAGAACTTGACGGCTGTTTTTTTTCTTGAAAAAGATTTGAGTGACAATGAGAAATCGGCCATAAGTGATAAGCTCCAGAACAGCACCCTGGTCTTTGACGTTCAGTTTGTCAGTGCTTTAGACGCACTCGAAAAATTTCAGGGAAAATTCCCCGACCTTCAGGATATTCTAGAAAACTTAGACAAAAATCCTTTCCCCCCTTCTTTCGAAGTAACATTCAAGGAAGACGATCTATCTCCGGAAGACATTTTTGCCTTTATCGAGCAGATCCAAAGCACCGAACAAGTCAGTGATGTTCAGTTCAATCAAGAATGGATTGAAAGGATGTACTCGCTCAGTCGACTGGCCAGGGCAGTGGGATATTTCCTGGGGGGTATTCTTGTGCTGGCCTCGTTTTTCATCATTTCGAATATCATCAAGCTGAATGTTTTTTCAAGGAAAGATGAGATTGAAATACTGCGCCTTTCGGGAGCGACTAACATGTTTATCAGGATACCTTTCCTTATGGAAGGAACAATCCTTGGAGTTTTTGGAGGGGCTCTGTCTTTATTCCTTCTCTTTATTCTCATAGAAATTTTTCCGGTTTACCTCGGTTCATCATTGGGTGTCCTGAATGATCTAATCAGTTTCCGATTCTTGTCACTGACACAAAGTGTTTTCCTTGTTTTCGCATGTGCCGCCATTGGATTTTTCGGAAGTCTTAGCTCGCTCTCTCGTTTTCTAAAAGTTTGAGGGTCCTATTCATGGTGAACATCAGGTTGACACATAGATATTCTTAATCTAAAATCAAAAAAAATGACACCAATAGGGATGGAACTCAAGAGAGAACGAGAACTCAGGGGAATTACTCTGCAGGAAATTTCAGATGCCACAAAAATCAATATCCGGTATTTGAGAGACCTGGAGGAAGATCGACTCGAAAACCTCCCCGGCTCATTTTTTATCAAAGGAATTATCCGTTCTTTCGCAAAATATATTGGGCTGGATGAAAACACTATACTCAACAGCTACTACGAATCTGAACTGCATCGAGAACAAAGTCAGGAGCAAGAGGAGAAGAAAGAGGAGGAATTTCAAAAGACTCAGTACACGCTTCCCATAAAAGTGAAGAGAATTCTTTATTCCATTTCATTATTTCTCGCTCTTATGGCTGTCCTCACACTCATCTATATCCTTGTCTACCAAAAACCGCAGGGAAAGCAGGTTGAGGAAACTCCATCAACCCAAACAATTCAAGAGACAGAGCCTGTCTCTCCCCCAGAAACAGCAATTCTTGAAGAAGAAAAAGAGCTGATTCTCGATCTCTTTTTTGTGATGGAGACCTGGATACAAATTTATGCTGATGGAGAGCTAATTGTCAACGGCCTTAAACTCGAAGGAGAAAAAGTTCAGGTTATCGCCAAAGAAGAATTGCTCATCCACACCGGAAATGCGGGAGGCTTTTCCGTCACTCTCAATAACCAAACTGGAATACCGTTCGGGAAATCTGGAGAGGTAGTCAGAGATACCAGGATCACTCTCGAAAATATGGAAACATTCATCGAGCAAAAAGAAGAGAATATTTCCATATAAGCCAAGCAAAAAAAATGGAAGTTTCTAGAAGAAAAGGATCCCGATTTATTGGGGCCATCATTATTCTTCTGATCATCCTTTTCCTTGTTATCGAGTTCTTTATTCGCCGAACCCAAGAATTCTCGGTTGCACGAATACTTCTTCTGTCACTGGAAATCATATTCATCCTGCTTTTTCTCATCCTCTCATTTGTTCTGGGAAGAAACCTGATTAAACTTTTCCTCGAGAGAAAAAGGAAAGTGGCCGGAGCCCACTTTAAAACCCGCCTTGTCATCTTTTTTATCTCACTCTCTCTCATACCCACCATGCTGCTGTTCTTTTTCGCAAGCGACATCATCAGCCGCAACATAGAAGGATGGTTTGAGACGCCTATCGATCAAATCATAGATGACACACGGAGTCTTGCCGATGGATTTTACGTGAACAGCAAAGACATCACTTTTCACTATGCTCAACAACTGGTGAACGCCATTCAGGAACAAAATCTCATCGATTTGGATAGGCGCCTTCCTTTGATGGCCTTTGTCCGGAATAAACTGACAGAATACAAATTAGACGAGATCGGAATCTATAAAGAGGACGAGGAGCTTTTCTCCTACCTAAACCCCGATCTTCCTTTTCAGTATTACCAGGATCTCAAAACCAATATGATCAAAAGGGCTCATCTTGGTGAAAATTTGGAAGAAATTCTATCTATGGGGTCAGGAGAGTTGATCCGGCGCGGGATTTCCTTCAGCATCCCAGATGTCGGCAGCATTCTGGTTGTGACAGGAAAATTTCTTCCACAAAATTATGCCCAACGGATCAACAACATATTCTCGTATGTAGAGCGATACCGCCAGCTCAGAATTCAGAAGAGCCCCGTAAAGACCTCCTATTTTCTGCTGTTGGCACTTGTCACTCTCCTTATCATATTTGCAGCCAGCTGGATCGGAATGTACTTGGCCAAAGGGATTACTGTCCCCATCGAAAAATTGGCACAAGCAACCAAGGAAGTCTCAAAAGGAAATCTGGATACCCATGTGGAGGATCCGGCATCGGACGAACTGGGAACCCTTATCGATTCTTTCAATCAGATGATTGCCGATCTCAAAGGAAGCCAAGAAAACATCGCGCAAAAAACAACAGAACTGGCTGAAGGGAAAAAATACATCGAAACGATCCTGGACAATATCACAACCGGCGTGATTACGTTAGATGCCAAGGGAACAATCACAACCATCAATCCCTCAGCTCAGGAAATGCTGCTGCTCGTTGACCACGACCTCATTGGAAAAAAAGTCACCGACGTCCTAAAGGACTTAAAATACAAAGATATCACAAAATCCATTCAGCGCGGCATAAATAACGACTTCAAGGTGAGAGACAAGGAAATCAACATCCAAGCCGACAGTCAAAACATTATGCTGGCCCTTACGGTGTCGCCGTTGAGACAAGCAAACGATGAACTGTCTGGTATGATCGTGGTCCTTGACAACTTGACCCAACTCATCAAAGCACAAAAAATTGCCGCGTGGAAAGAGGTCGCACAGCGAGTGGCTCATGAAATAAAAAATCCTCTCACTCCCATTCAGCTTTCCGCTGAAAGGATCATCAAAAACCTGAAAAAGGATGGGAAGAATAATAACGACATCATCCAAGAGGGTGCCAGCACAATCGTCCAGGAAGCCAGAGCCATCAAAGCTCTTGTGGATGAATTTTCCAACTTTGCCCGATTGCCGAATATCCGATTAGAATCCACCGATATTCATGAGATCATCGAACAATCTATCTCTCCCTATCTGGGCATTTTTAATGCCATCAAATTTGAAACCAGATTTTCCTCAGAAGTTCCCCCATCATTACAGGTAGATCCCGATCAGATGAAACGCGTGTTTATGAACATTTTCGACAATGCAATCGATGCCATGGAGCAAAAGGGTACAATCACTATCAAAACCTTTTACGACAGAGACAAGAAAAAATTGACGATCGAAATATCCGATCTAGGACCAGGTATTGCCTTAGAGGACAAGGATAAGATCTTTCTTCCGGATTACTCGACAAAAAAGAAAGGAACCGGCCTCGGGCTGGCTATCGTAAACCAAGTCATTGTCGAACATAACGGATCCATCGATTTTAGCAACCTTGAGCCTCATGGAGCAAAATTCACGATAAAGATTCCATCATGATTAAAGACAAAATACTCATCATTGATGACGAAGCCGGCATCCGATCCTCTCTCAAGGGGATTCTAGAGGATGAACATTTTACGGTCAAAACAGCCGACACGGGTGAAAAAGGTCTCGACATTCTGCGGGGAGAAAACTTCGATCTAGTCCTGCTCGACATATGGCTCCCAAAGCTGAAGGGAATTGAAGTTCTGGAGAAAATAAAAAAAATCGAAGAGAATATTCAGGTGATTATGATCACAGGACACGGCTCAGTCGAGGCAGCCGTCAAGGCCACTAAACTGGGAGCCTTTGATTTCCTTGAAAAACCTCTCTCTCTGGAAAAAGTCATTGTCACGGTTAAAAACGCCCTCAAACACC
>JAUWVG010000091.1 GCA_030617525.1 Candidatus Aminicenantota bacterium
TATTTATCAACACCATTAAATCTTTTCCCAAAGATGATTTGATGCTCTATAAGGAGGCGGGAAGTTATGTTCCTATCTCTACAGATGAAGTGGCGAAAAGAGGCAAAAACATTTGTCTTGGTCTAAAGGATCTGGGTTTAGAACCCGGTGACAAACTTATCATCCTCTCCGGAAACAGGCCGGAATGGGTCATTACCGATATGGCTAACCTGTGTTTAGGGGGGGTCACCGTTCCTATCTATACTACACTTGTTCCCGAACAGATTAAATACATTATCGAGAACTCAGATGCCAAAATAGTATGTTTTTCCGATGAAGAACAGTGGAGCAAAATCAAGGACGTGAAAGATGCTCTTCCCAAAGTCCAGCATTTTATCACATTTGCGTCACAAGCACCCGATGGAGTCTTTACTCTCGATGAAGTAATGCGTAAGGGAGAGGCCCTGGATAAAAAGGATCCCGGGTTGTTTGAGCAATTGGCCTTTGCAGTTAAACCCGATGATGTGGCTTCGATTATCTACACTTCGGGGACAACTGGAACCCCTAAAGGAGTTATGCTGACGCATCAGAATTTAATCAGTAACATACAAGCGGTGTCGACTGTAATCGAATTTTCAGAGAAGGATACGGTTCTCTCATTTCTCCCTTTGGCCCATGTGTTGGAGAGGATGGTCACATTTACCTATCTCTATAAAGGTTGTTCCATTGCCTATGCAGAGTGTATTGATACTGTCGGAGAAAATATGCTTGAGGTCAAACCTCAAATTATGGTCAGTGTGCCGCGTGTTTTTGAGAAGATTTATGCAAAAGTCATTGACAACGTGCTGGCCAGTTCTTCATTGAAGCGAAAGATATTCTTTTGGGCTGTAAAAGTTGGTAAAGAATATGGAAGACGAAATCTTGAGAAACAAACTATTCCCAAGTCTTTAGAGCGAAAAAGAGGGCTTGCTGAAAAACTCGTTTTTTCCAAGGTGATTGAAAAAACGGGTGGAAAAGTCAGGTTTTTTGTATCAGGAGGTGCACCGCTTTCCAAGGATATCGCTGACTTTTTTTATGCCATTGGATTAGTGGTGTTGGAAGGGTATGGTCTGACGGAAACGTCTCCTGTTATTTCCGTTAACACATTTGAGAACCTGAGATTTGGATCTGTCGGAAAACCCCTCCCGGGAGTCGAAGTGAAAATTGCAGAGGATGGAGAAATCTTATCCAAAGGACCCCACATCATGAAGGGGTACTACCATATGGAAGTGGAGACACAGGAGGCGATCAAGGACGGTTGGTTTTATACGGGAGATATCGGCCATATCGATGAGGATGGATTTCTGGTTATCACGGATAGAAAAAAAGATATCATCGTCACTTCTGGCGGAAAAAATGTTGCTCCGCAGCCCATCGAAAATATGTTGAAAACAAATCCTTATATTTCCAATGCTGTGGTGATAGGAGATAAACGCAAATTTATTTCAGCTCTGATCATTCCTGATTTTGAGAAGATTGAAAATTATGCCAAGTCCAATAACATTTCATATTCCAGTTTGGGAGAGCTCGTAAAAAAAGAAAAGATTGTCAGTTTTATTGAGGCGGAAGTCAACAATATGACAACAAATTTAGCTCCATATGAGAAGGTGAAAAAAGTCAGGCTGCTCGAAAGAGAGTTCGAGATTGAACAGGATGAAATTACGCCATCTCTTAAGGTCAAAAGAAATGTTGTCGGGGATAAACACAAAAATATCATAGATGAGATGTACAGTAGCGAGTGATATCTGAATTTTGCTTTGAATGGGGTTAGAAGTGAAGAATTCTTCCGCAGTTTTCACAGAGGATAATACTGTTTTCTGCTTTCAGCTCATTAAGAACTTGAGGTCGAATTCTCATGTGGCACATCGAACAGAATTCTCCCGTGACCGGCGACAGTGAGATTCCATTGCTGTTGACTGATATTTTATTATAAAGGGTGATCTGGTCTGAAGGGATATTGGGAAGAAGCTCTTCTTTTTCCTTAAGTAAATTTGCTTTGAGTTCTTCCTGTTCTGCCTTTTTTTTCAGCAGTGCTTCCTTTTCTTTTGTGAATTTTGTCTTGGCTTCTCCGGCTTTCTGCGTGGCTGATTTGATCTCTTCTTCGATGTCATCGGCCTTCAGCATTTCACTGATAATTTCTTCCTCAAGACTGTCTCCCTTATTTTCTGTTTCTGCAATCTCATGGAGAAGCGACGTGTATTCTTTGTTGGTTCTGACATCGCTAAGCTGCCTCTTATATTTAGATATGAGAGTTTTCATATCCTGGACTTCGGATTCTACATCTCGTCTTCTTTTTTGATTTGCTGTCAGCTTATCCTCGGCCTTTGTGACAATTTTAAAGCTGTCTTCAATTTTTTTGTCGATACGATTAAGTTTGGAGGGGACTTCGTCTAAAAAATGAGAGACTTCTATTAATTTTTCATCGATTTGTTGGAGATTTATCAGATTTTTAAATTCAATATCCACATTTTTTCCTCTATTCTAAATGGGCCTACCAGGATTCGAACCTGGGACCAACCGGTTATGAGCCGGGGGCTCTACCGCTGAGCTATAGGCCCTCCACATCCTTATAACAAATCTGAAATATCAAGTCAATGAAAGGGTATTTTTACTGGTCGTTGGTGAAGGATTTGAGTTTGCGGCTTCGGCTGGGATGTTTAAGTTTTCTCAACGCTTTAGCTTCGATCTGACGGATTCTTTCTCGAGTCACTTTGAACTGCTGTCCGACCTCCTCCAGGGTGTGTTCGTTTCCATCTCCCAATCCAAATCTCATCTTCAAGACTTTTGCCTCACGTTCTGTAAGTGTTTTTAGTGCGCCTTCGATCTGCTCTCGTAAATTGATATGAATGACCGTTTCTGGAGGAGAGGGAAGGACTTTGTCCTCTATAAAGTCACCGAGATGGCTGTCTTCTTCTTCTCCAATTGGGGTTTCGAGAGAGATGGGTTCCTGGGCGATTTTTATGATTTTCCTGACTTTATATATTGGTAAATCCATCTTTCTGGAAATTTCTTCGCTTGTTGGTTCTCTCCCTATTTCTTGGACAAGACTCCTTGAGACTCTTATGAGTTTATTGATTGTTTCGATCATATGAACAGGGATACGAATGGTTCTGGCCTGATCAGCGATTGCGCGGGTTATGGCTTGACGGATCCACCATGTTGCATAGGTGGAAAATTTATAACCTCTTCTGTATTCAAACTTATCCACAGCTTTCATTAGGCCCATATTTCCTTCTTGAATGAGGTCAAGAAATTGGAGTCCCCTGTTGCTGTATTTTTTAGCGATAGAAACCACGAGACGGAGATTAGCTGCAACCAGTTCTTTTTTTGCCTGTTCACTAATTTTTTTTGCTGTTGTAATAGACCGAAGAATTTTTCGGAGACCATGAGAGTCTAGTCCGATTTCACGTTTGTGGGCTCTTAACGCTGAATTGGTTTCTTTGATAATTTGATCCAATTCTTTTTTCTTTGGTTTTTTTGTGGTTTGCTCAAGCTGTATGAGCGATTCTTCCTTTCTTTCTTCTAATCCATTGATTTCTCGGAGCCTTTCCCTGAGCTCGATGATAATATTTTCTCTGTAGTTGAGGCGGATATTGAGGTCACGGATAGTGCTGCTCATCTTGACGATGATGCGACCACGGCTTATGGCGTTTCTTTTTAATTTAGGGATATTGCCCAATTGTATCCCTAATTCTTGAATGTATTTGATTTGTCTGAGGATGGTCTTTTTCTTTTCTTCAAGCTTCCCCTCAACAAAATCTTCTTCACTTGTTTCAAACATTTTCAGGATGATTTCTTCATCTTCATCCATCTCATCTTCAAGGGCCAAGACCTTATTTAAGACCATCTGGGTCTTTGAGAGGGATTTGATGATACTTCTTTCCCCTCTTTCGATCTCACGGGCAATCGCAATTTCCCCTTCCCTTGTAAGGAGGGATATACTCCCCATTTCTCTCAGGTAAAGCTTCACCGGATCGGTTGTCCGTTCCAGACCATCCAAAGAAACGATGTCGCTCTTTCTCCTTTTTGGTTGTCCCTTTCTTTTCTTATCCAGAATCTTAATTCCGTAAGTACCTATTGTAAGAAGAAACTCATCAAATTGTTTGCGTTCCTCACTTTCGTCGTTAAAAACTTTGTCCACTTCATCAAAGAGAAGATAGCCCTGCTTTCTTCCTTTGGCGATGAGCTGATTAATTTCGTCTTTTTGAATCTTTTTATCAGTTGTCAATGGTTACTCCTGAATCTCCTTCTATTTTAACAGAAATGAGTTAGTTTCGTTGCGAAAATGTCGATAATTCTTCTGTGATTTCCTGTCTAATCTTTAGAAATGATGCTAATGATTCTGTTTCTCCCTTTTTTTCCATCATGGCGATTTGAATGTTTAGGTTTTCCCATTTTCTTTTAAGGGAATGTTTCTTCAGGGCATCCACGCAATCCATCGCCTCCTCTGTCGTAGCTTCCTGTCCTGTTTCAACTAGAATTTCTGAAAGAGAACTGAAGAGCAAAGGGGTGAGTTTTTCCATAAGTTCGGGAAAATTTACAGGTTTTTTATTTTTAATGACATCCCTTAAGGCTGAAAATATCTCTTCACTCTTTAGACCAAGAAAATCCTCGCTCTGCATCATATCAAACACTTTTGCGGCAATTTGACTGTCCTCGAATATAATTTGAAGCAGTCTTTTTTCTGCAGGAAGAAAATTACTCATCTTATGTTCTTGAGCTCTTTCAGATTTCTGCCTGACGATGGATCTGATGACTTTTTCATCAACGAAAAGATATTCACTGAGTTCTTTTATATAATGACTTTTTAAAATAGGATCGGTTATTTTTTCAATTTCACTGTAGATTGTCCTTATAACTTGTGTTCGCACTTCTGGAGATTTCATATCCTTCTTATGTGTGTTGAAATCGATCAGATACTTGAGCGCCGGACTGCTTTTGTCTTTAAGGGATTCGAATTCACTTGCGCCATGTTTTTGAATGAAACTGTCCGGATCCGATCCCTTGGGGAGTAACATGATTTTAATCTGGATGCCTTTTTCAAAACATAGAGAAATGGCTCGCAGTGCGGCCTTTCGTCCGGCTACGTCTCCATCGAAGCAGGCCGTAATGACCGACGCGAATCGATGGGCGATATTGACTTGAGCCATCGTCAAGCTTGTTCCGAGAGAGGCCGCACAGTTCGTGATTCCGAATTGAAGGAGAGACATAAAGTCTGTATATCCCTCAACGAGAATGATGTCTTCCTTTTTGCGGATATCTTCTTTACTGATATTGAGGCCGTACAGCAGTTTTCCTTTTGTGTACTTTGGCGTATCAGGGGAATTGAGATATTTTGGTTCGGCATCAAAGAGGGTTCTCCCACCGAAGGCCACTACAGTTCCTGTATCTGTGAAGATAGGAAAAATGACCCGTCCGCGGAATCGGTCATAAAAACCTTCTTTATTCTGGCGGCGAAGCGCAAGTCCAGCCTTTTCGAGGAGAGATGGAGAAACCTTTTTTTCTCCAAAATAATTTATCAGAGAGTCCCAGGAATTGATAGCATAACCAATTCTTAATTTTTGGATGACTTCATCAGAGATTTTTCTCTTGTGAAGGTAATCCAGAGCCTGTTGTCCCTCCTGGGTGTTAAAAAGATTCTTCCTGAAAAATCCTAGGGTCAATTCGTTAATTCTGCCGATATCCTCTTTCAATTGTGTGAATTGAGGGGATAATTTTTTTTGCTCTGGCATTGTTATGTTATATTTATCGGCCAGATAACGAAGCGCTTCTGGAAAGCTGAGGTTTTCTTTTTCCATAACCAACGTGAAAATGTCCCCTCCGGCTCCACAGCCGAAACAGTGATAGAGCTGGCGTTCGACATCGAGAGTGAATGAGGGGGTTTTTTCAGAATGAAAAGGGCAGAGGCCTATAAGACTTTTTCCACGCTTGATTATATTTGTGTACTGAGAGGCAATCTCAGTAATATTTGCCGCCTGTTTAATTTGATCGATGATTTCCATGATTTAGGGTGAAAGATAATAAAATATAACTAATAAAATATAGGAGCGAGGCATCTAATTGTCAAGTAAACTCTTGATTTTTCTACAACTATCCAAATTTCTCTAAATGTGCTAAAATGCGGCACTATGAAATCCCATCTTAAAGACATCCTGGAACAGGTCCGCCAAGGCCAGATAACGGTTGACGATGCTGTAAAAAAATTAAAAGACTTCCCTTATCAGGATCTTGGCTTTGCCAAAGTGGACCACCACCGAGAGTTGAGAAAAGGATTTCCTGAAGTCATATATGGTCTTGGTAAGACAAATGACCAGATAATAAAAATTGCTAACGCCATCCTTGATAAAGGAAGCAATCTGCTCATCACAAAAGTAGAAGAATCCGTTTATACGAGCTTAAAGAAGAGTCTCCCGCAGCTTAACTACAATGATTTGGCCAAAGTCGCGTTTCTCAAGCAAAAAGAGCCCCCGGGCGGACAGGGGAAAATCGTTATCATAACAGCCGGCACCTCAGATATCCCGGTTGCTGAAGAAGCTTTTGTCACTTGCGAAATTTTTGGCAATACAGTGGAGAAACTCTATGATGTGGGTGTCGCCGGTCTTCATCGCTTATTCGGCGAAATGGATAAATTGATGACGGCAAAAGTGCTTATCATTGTGGCGGGAATGGAAGGTGCGCTTCCCAGTGTTGTTGCCGGAATCACTAATATTCCTATTGTCGCTGTGCCGACGAGTGTTGGTTATGGCGCCAGTTTGAAGGGATTAGCTGCACTTTTGGCCATGCTCAATTCTTGTCCCGGAGGAGTCGGAGTGGTCAACATAGATAATGGTTTTGGAGCCGCTTACCTGGCAAGTCTCATCAACCATCTCTGACATGAATTATCCAGGTGGAATCAGGTTAGATGAGAAAAAAAACATTAAAAAAAGTCAAAGAAATCACAGGAGTGGGAGTCCATTCCGGGCAAAAAATCAATCTTACTCTCAGGCCGTCTGATGCAGGATATATTGAATTTATCCGGACAGATCTAAAGAATTCAGCGATTAAAATAGATCCCAGAAGAATTGAAGCGAAATTTTCTACTGCATTGAAGGATAAGGACAAGACAATCCAAACCCCTGAGCACTTGCTGGCTGTTTTATATGTGTTTGGCATTGACAGCTTAAGCATAGAGCTTGA
This sequence comes from Candidatus Aminicenantota bacterium, assembly GCA_030617525.1. Taxonomy (GTDB): domain Bacteria; phylum Acidobacteriota; class Aminicenantia; order Aminicenantales; family Aminicenantaceae; genus JAUWVG01. The sequence goes on from JAUWVG010000091.1 coordinate 7,195, forward strand.
TGGCAAGGAAATTCCGATATTGGATGGGAGTGCAGAGCCTTTTGTGAGGCTGATACAGGATGGAGGTACTCGGGAACTTTTGGAGAAAAAGAAGAAGAGCAAAATCCTCCAACCTTTTCGCGTCCAAGCAGGTGATGCATCTATTACAGTAGAGCCAGCTGACGATTGTCGTATCACTTATATTATCGAGTACGATCATCCTGTCCTGAGGAGGCAGGAGATCGATCTGTCTATCAGTACTGACGTGTTTATCAAAGAGATCGCTCCTGCTCGCACTTTTGGGTTTCTTAAGGATGTGCCAGCGATGAGATCTCAAGGACTTGCTTTAGGCGGATCCTTGGAAAATGCCATAGTTCTTGATGAACATAAGGTCATCAATGGCCCCCTGCGTTTCCCGGATGAGTTTGTCCGGCACAAGGTGTTGGATTTTTTGGGGGATCTTTCGCTCCTTGGTTGTTCAGTATCCGGACATTTTAAAGCGTACAAAGCCGGACATTTTCTTCATCACAAGCTTGTCCTCTTTCTACTGGATAA
>JAUWVG010000210.1 GCA_030617525.1 Candidatus Aminicenantota bacterium
CCCCGGATAAAAAAACAGCGAAACCTATATATCAACAGGAAAAGAATAATGAATAATTTTAGAGAAGGAAGAAATCAGGGCCAAGGTTCAGGCCGGGGTTCAGGCCGCGGCGGAGGACGTGGCCGCAATAACGGCGGCGCATTCGGCCCGGGCGGTCTTTGCGTGTGCGCAAAATGCGGAGAAAAAGTTCCCCACCAGCAGGGCGTCAAATGCACCGCACTAAAATGCCCCAAATGCGGGAACACATTAGTCAGAGAAGAATTGCTAAACAAATAGGTAAAAATGAAAATCGCCATAGCCAGCGGAAAGGGCGGTACAGGAAAAACAACTCTTGCGACAAACCTGTCCGCCTATCTTTCAGAAGAAGAAAAGGTTGTACTGATCGACCTGGATGTAGAAGAACCCAATTCCGGGTTGTTTATCAAAGGCGATTTGGTCCATAAAGAAGACAAATACAAAATGATCCCGCTGTGGGAGCAGGATAAATGCACTTTATGCGAATTGTGCCAGGAGGTGTGCAATTTTCATGCAGTCATACAACTGACCGACCAGATCATGGTATTCCCGGAGCTGTGCCACAGTTGTTATGCCTGTTCTGAATTGTGCCCAACATCCGCGTTGCCCATGGTCCAGCAAAAAATGGGCGAATTAAAACATTTCCATTTGGGTAACCTTTCCTTCGTGGAAAGCCGACTGGATATCGGCCAGGAACAGGCGGTCCCGTTGATCGCACAGACGAAAAAATATATTAACACCCATTTCTCCGGTGAGATGATCCAATTGTACGACGCCCCTCCCGGAACTTCATGCCCTGTGATCGAGGCGACCAAAGACGCGGATCTTGTTATTCTTGTTACCGAACCCACTCCATTCGGTCTGCACGACCTCACACTGGCGGTAAATACCATGAAAGAACTCAAAAAGGAATTCGGAGTGATCGTCAACCGCCATGGGATCGGGAATGACGATGTTCTGGAGTACTGTCTTAAAGAACATATCCCTGTTCTCTCCAAAATTCCCAATGACCGCCGTATAGCTGAGTTGTATTCCCGTGGGGAACTGGTTTATCAGAAATTTCCGGAAATCAATAAACAGCTCTTAAAAATCAAAAACTATATTCTGGAAATGAAAAACGGGAAAGCCCAATGAAAGAAATTGTTGTGATCTCCGGAAAGGGAGGCACAGGAAAAACTTCCATCACGGCTTCATTCGCCTATTTAGGCGGAAAGGACATTGTTGTCGCGGACTGCGATGTAGATGCCGCTGATATGCATCTGCTTTTGGAGCCTGATTTTGCAAAGTCTGAAGATTTTTACAGCGGCTTTATCGCCAAGATCGACCAGGATAAATGCACCCAGTGTGGGAAATGCGCAGATGTCTGCCGTTTTGATGCCATCCCGGTCGTCGACGGCCAACACTGGGTTGAGTCGCTGAATTGTGAGGGATGTGGATACTGCCCTAGGGTTTGCCCTGCAGACGCCATCATTATGGAAGAGCAGAATGTGGGACAATGGTATGTGTCAACCACAAAAACAGGCAGTCCCATGGTTCATGCCCGTTTGGGTATTGGAGCGGAGAATTCCGGAAAGCTTGTTGCCCGTGTGAAAAAAGAAGCTAAAAACATTGCACAACAAAACCACAAGAATTTTATTCTGGTGGATGGCTCTCCAGGTGTTGGCTGTCCAGTTGTGTCTTCGCTCTCCGGCGCCAATTTTGTAGTTCTTGTAACAGAGCCCACTGTTTCCGGCCTGCACGATCTGAAAAGAGTCCATGAACTGGTCAAGAAATTCAATATCCGCGCGGGTTGTATCATCAACAAATCAGACCTTAATCATCGGGTCTGTGAAGAAATCGAGGATTTTCTGAAAAAAGAAAATATTGTTCTCATATCCAGGCTGCCCTATGATGAAACTTTCACAAAAGCCATGACCGAAGGGCAGACCATTGTGGAATATAAAAAAAACGGAATAACAGCTACACTGAAAAAAAGTTGGAAAAAAGTAAAACAAACTGCATAACAAGGAGAAAAAAATGAAAATTGCATTAACAGCAAAAGGCACAGAGTGGGATTCCATGATGGATCCTCGTTTTGGAAGAACGGAATTTATTGTTATCTACGACGACGAGAAAAAAGAGTTGTCTCATTATGATAACAGGGCTATTGAAAGCATGGCTCACGGCGCAGGCCCCCGAACAGCGAAAAAACTGTTTGAACTCGATCCCGATATCCTTTTGACAGGTAACGGCCCTGGTGGAAATGCCGCCGCCGTTTTAAAAAACAGCCAGGTGAAAGTATTTGTCGGCGCCGGAGACATGACGGTGAAAGAAGCACTTGAAGCGTATAAAAGCGGCCTCTTAAAATCCTTTTAATCTGAGGAAAAACCCGAAAATAAATTCTTTTAAGCTGTATCGCTAGAATGAAAAACGATTTTCAAAAGGGAAAGGTTATAACTCTTTCCGCCGGCCACTTGTTTCATGACATTTACACGGCCTTTCTTGCCCCCATGCTTCCCCTGCTGATTAAAAAAATGGGTCTCACTCTTTCAATGGCCGGAATCCTGGATGTTATACGAAAAGCCCCGGTACTGGTCAACCCCTTTATAGGATTGCTGGCCGATAAAGTATGCGTCAAATATCTGGTTATATTCACCCCTGGGATCACAGCCATTTCCATGAGTCTTTTGGGCGCTTCTCCCTCCTACCCTATTCTGTTTGTCCTGCTGTTTACCGCCGGAATGAGCTCCGCCGTGTTTCATGTGCCCTCCCCGGTTCTTATCAAACATTTTTCCGGGAAAAGAACAGGAACCGGAATGAGCTTTTTTATGTTCGGTGGAGAACTGGCAAGAACATTGGGGCCTTTGCTGATCACAGCAGCTCTTTCGCTCTGGGGCCTGGAAGGGTCGTACCGGGTGATGCCTATTGGAATAATCGCGACCGTTATTCTTTTTTTCAAACTGAAAAACATTTCGCCCATCAACACCCAAAACAACGGCCAGAACCTAAAAGGCGCGAAAGAAACCTTGAAAGAAGTGACACCCATTTTTGTGTCCATCGCTGGCTTTCAGCTTTTCAGAGCAGGGATGAAATCGGCTTTAACGCTTTATCTGCCGGTCTATTTGATCGGAAAAGGGGAATCCCTCTGGATCGCTGGAATATCCCTGTCCATTCTGCAGCTGGCAGGAGCGGCCAGCACTTTTGGGGCCGGCTATATATCGGATAAAATCGGCCGGAAAAACATCCTTTTGATCACAGCCATAACAAGCCCTCTTTTGATGGGGGCTTTTATTATTTCAGACAAGATCATGATGATTCCCCTTTTAATTCTGATGGGCTTTTTTTTATTTGCATCAGGGCCGGTCATTTTGGCGCTCGTTCAGGAAACGAACACTGAACGCCCTGTTTTTATCAACAGCATTTACATGACCATTAGCTTTGGCATTAGTTCTCTCATGGTACTTCTGACCGGCATTTTAGGGGACAGAATCGGTCTGGAATCAACATTCAAAATCTGTGCGGGACTGGCTTTTTTATCCATACCTTTTATCTTTAATCTGAAAAAATAGAACACATCTGGAAAAACGACTCACACTGGAGAACAACAATGAACGATTGCTGTTTTATTTTGTTTATTGTGAGGGGAAACTTCTCGACTCCATATGCGGAATTATGTATGATGACAGAAATCCATATGAGGAGATAACAGGAGGGATTCAGATGTTTTCACGAAGACATTTTTTGGAGCGAGTAATGGTTGGCGGCGGGGTAACACTGGGTCTTTTAAAGACTGGTGCTCTGGCCAAAGTGGCAGAGGCGGTTGCAGGGATCGACCCGGATGTCACACCCGAGGACCTTTCGGACAAGGAATGGTTCTGGTCCCGGATCCAGAATGCCTTTGAGCTGGACCGCTCGATAGTCCATCTCAACAGCGGCGGTGTTTCCGCTTCACCACGAATCGTACACAGTGCCTTTAAGCGTTACCTGGATTACTCCAACCAGGCCCCTTCCTACTACATGTGGAAGCATATCCAGTCTAACTTGGAGGGAGTCCGCATCAAACTGGCAAGACAATTCGACTGCAACAAGGAGGAGATCGCTATCACACGCAATGCCAGCGAGAGCCTGGAAAACGTTCAGTTTGGATTGAACCTGAACAAAGGGGATGAAGTCCTTGCAACCACCCAGGCATACGGCCGGATGCTGACTACATGGGACCAGCTCGCCCGCCGGAACGGGATCGTCGTCAAGAAAGTGAGGATCCCGGTTCCCTTAATGGATCCGGATGATTATGTTCAGCGGATCGAAAAGGCGATAACCCCAAAAACAAAAGCGATCCTAGTCATGCATGTGATCAACCTCACTGGCCAGATCACTCCGGTCAAAAAGATCAGCGCTCTGGCCCACAAACACGGCATACCGGTCATTGCAGACGGCGCCCATTCCTTTTCGCATTTTCCCTTTACTGTTAAGGATCTGGACTGTGATTACTATGGAACGAGTCTTCACAAATGGACTTATGCTCCCGTGGGCTGCGGGATGCTCTATGTCAGGAAAGACAGAATCAAAGAAACCTGGCCGCTGATGGCCGCACCGGCCAGAATGAACGATAACATCCGGAAATTCGAGAGCATCGGAACCCATCCGGTCAATTTCATTGCCATCGCCGAAGCGCTTTCCTTTAATGAAACCATTGGCATCGATCGAAAGGCCGCACGGCTTCGTTATCTCCACATGCGCTGGATCAAACGCTTGAGATCCTACCCGAATGTTGAATTCAGGACCAACCTCGATGATCCAACCCAGTGGGCCGGAGTCCTAAATGTCAATATCAAGGGTGTTGACAATACAAAGCTGTGCACCTGGATGTTTGACAACCACCGCATTTTTGTCATCCCCATCGGCCACGAAGAATGCCGCGGCATCCGAGTGACACCCAATGTGTACACGCTGCTGTCAGAGATCGACCGTTTTGCAGAAGCGATGGAGAAAGTTGCCAGAGGCGAGGTCAAAGAGCTTTTGACCGGAACCCAAAGCCAGCCCGTTCCTCCATGGGACGCCTGCTATTAGATAGGACATTAAAGGAGCAATACCATGTTTAAAACAGCAACTTACACCGAGCGCCGGAAGCGCCTACACAGTCAGATCGACTCAGGACTTCTGCTGTTCCTGGGAAACGATGAAAGCCCTATGAATTATGCAGACAATCCCTTCCACTATCGCCAGGACAGCACGTTTCTGTATTTCTTCGGGTTGAATTTCGCAGGGCTGGTTGGAGTGATCGACATTGATACTGGAAAAGATATCCTCTTCGGAAATGA
>JAUWVG010000481.1 GCA_030617525.1 Candidatus Aminicenantota bacterium
AAAGGACGTAAATATTATAATCCAGGTCATCTCGGTCTGGAAAAGGACATAAAAAAACGAATCGAATGGTGGGAGAGCATCAAAGCGAAGCAGAAAAAAAAGTTTCCCTCGAATCCCTGACCCCCTGACCCCTTAAATCCTTTCTTTATTTATTTTCTTCCTTCAGCAGATAATAGATTTCCCAACTGATTTCGTCAGCGACGCAGCCTACACATGATTTTTTTGTTGTGGCCAATTCTTCATCTTCAATTTTTTCTTTTAAGATTCGCTTGACTCTTTTCCGGATTTTGTAGAGCTGGATATAATTAATCATTTGTTTTTTTCAATCGCATGATATCAGCATCATAAAATTATGTAAAGATTGAGCAAGCTGAGAAGAAAATGCTAATATAGCTAATCTAGACCATGAAAAAGACATATTTTGTCCTATCCCTGATTCTCCTCCTGTGCGGATGCAGTGTGTTTCAACCTAAGGTGTCTCCCTATCCTGATGGAATCCTTTTCCCTTTGGAGAAAGCCGGTGAATTTCTTTATGACGGAGAGATTATCGACCGGATCCAAAAGAAAGAAAACCGTCTCTATTTTTCAACACGAAAAGGATTCATTTACTGTTTGGGTGCCTTGGATTATGAATTGCAGTGGCGTTTAAGAATGCAAGAGGCCCCAAAGAGTCCTGTTTTTATGGGCCAGAGTCATTTTTTTGTTTTTGATGTAAAGAACAATGTCTACTGTTTTGACCTAGATGGGAATCCTTTATGGCAAATTAGTCTGAAGGAAGAGATTACGAGCCCTTTGGCAGAGATTGGAAATTCTGTTTTCTTGGGCACTTCCCAGGGAAGTTTTATTGCCATTGACGTACTCAGCGGGAAAAAGATCTGGCATGTTTTGGCTCAGGAGGCCATACGTTCAAATCCTGTTGCATTTGAAGGACATATCATTTTTGGATGTGATGACCATTTCTTGTATTTTATAGATCTAAATGGAAATCTCATTGATAAATATTTGGCAAAAGATAAGATTCTCAATACACTATTGGTGGATGGGAAATTTCTCTATTTTGGAACGGAAAACCATTTTCTAGTCTGCTTGGATCTGAAGAAGAAAATTAAAAAGTGGGAGGTCAAAACCGGCGGGCGCGTCCTTCCTGTTCCTGTCTCCGATGAAAAGAGAGTGTTCTTTTTGGCATGGAATAATGTTTTGTACTGTCTGCATAAGCGTAACGGATCAATTCTTTGGTGGAGGCCTATTCCTTCACGAAGTCTCTTCCCGCTGGAAATCTATAAAGATAAAATTGTTGTCTCATCGTTGTCATCCATCCTTGTCTGCTTCAATGTCGAAACGGGAGCCAAGGTTGGTGATTTCGATGTGGGCAAAGAGATGAAGTCCAATCCGCTGTGGAACCCTCCTTTTCTCCTCGTCAATGTTTACGATCGACAGACTGAAAAAGGGAAGATGCTTCAGATGAAGAAAGTCGTTCAGTTAACACTTGAATCATCTGTGGTTTCCCCTCAATATGCAAATCGAGAAATATCACTGTTCGCGACAACAGTTGGTTTTCATTTGCCTCAGTATGAATTTTATATAAAAAATGGAGAGGAGAAAAATGTTGTCCAAGCCGCGTCGGATGAAAACACATGGTCCTGGTTTCCATCCGAACCCGGTCTCTATACTGTAGGTGTATCGGTCAGCGATGAGAAAGTCAGTAAACATTCAGAGATTCCATTTGTGATAGAAACCAAGGCCACTCTCAATACTTCCCGATCTTCTCCTCAGGGGGAAAGCGAAAAGATAATTTTAAGTGCTGGTTATGAAGGATTTATTGCTCCTCAGTACGAGTTTCGAATCAGTCGGGTGAATTTGGCTTTGATCGGAAAAAGATCTGTGCTTTCGATTGTCGAACAAAATATGGATGATGTTGTATTGGAGGATCCCATAACTGGAAATTATATCTGGACTCCCACAGGCAGCGGCCTATATAAGATCAGTCTTTTTGTCTCAGACCACACTTCACATGCAAATGTTTCTAAATATTTTGTAATTTTAACTAGAGATGAACTTAAAAAAATAGGAAAATCTAAAAAGGCCTTACTCGATCTTTCCCCACCTTCTCCTCAGGAGGAAAACGAAAAGATTATTATTAGTGCCGGTTCAGAAGTATTTAAGGCCCCTCAATACGAGCTGCAAATCAGGCGGGTGAAATTGGTTTTGATCGGAAAAAGATCTGTGCTTTCAATTGTCGAACAAAATATGGATGACATTGTATTGGAGAATCCCGAATCTGGAAATTGGATCTGGACGCCCACTAGCAGCGGCCTTTATATGATCAGTCTAACTGTCTCAGACGACACCGAAAGTGTAAATGTTTCTAAATATTTTTTAATTTTGAACAAAAATGAACTTAAAGAAATAAGCAAAATAAAAAAGGAGAGTGAACCATGAATAGAGACGAAGCTCTTGAACTCGTTAAAAAATACCTCAAGAACAAAAATCTCATCAAGCATTCGCTGGCTGTGGAAGCCTGTATGCGAGCCATGGCAGCCAAGTTCAATCAAGATGTGGATAAATGGGGGCTTGCCGGGATTCTTCACGATCTCGACTACGAAATAACTGAGAAAAGCCCGGAGCTGCACACCACTGAGACCGTGAAAATATTGCAGGATTTGGATATCGATTCTGAGGTTATCCGTACAATTCAAGCCCATGCGGGCCAGGTTTCCTGCAAAAGTGATATGGAATGGTCTATTTTTTCTATTGAT
>JAUWVG010000427.1 GCA_030617525.1 Candidatus Aminicenantota bacterium
TGGGCCATTTCCGGATTCAGAACTCTAAGGACATAATCCGTTTTGGCAAGGCCTTCAACTTGAATGACAATACTCGATTCTTTTTTCCGGACGGAGAGAATTTTTAGGCCGCTGTTTTTGTCTCCCACTTTTGCTCTATGAATCACGGGAAGAATTTCCAGAGAGGGCAAAATATCTAGCTCCAGAAGCAAAGGATTTTTTTTTAGTTCTCTATTGATAGAAAACGATTCGATATTTGTCGCAGGGCTGAGATTTGGTGTGAAGTGGAGCTTGTACCCTTCGGCACCTTCTGAATGGATAGATACAGATATTTTTTCTTGGGATTTTTTATAGTCGATAGAAAATGAGGCACTGCCGATTTTATAGTTATTAATTTTTATATTTTTCCAATCTGCCGGAAAGTGAGGAGAAAAGAATAAAAATTTGTTGATGGCATCGCCTTCAAGTCCCAGCAGTCCTCGCACTAGAGGAAGGGTGACGCCGGCTGTTGAAAAGCCCTGATGCGACACGGCTTCCTGGGGCCACACATTCTGCGAGCCGGAAAAAACCTCAGTAATGGAGCCAAGTGCGTTGTCAAATGTGTGCCGGGCTGTAGCGAGAAGCAGAGTATATCCCTGAAGAGGCATGTGATGCTTATAAAGTGCCGTAGTGACCCAACTTGTCAGAAAAGGCCAGACAGCCCCGTAATTGTAGTTGAGAGGCTGAAAGTATGGGCTTTTGTTCGAAATGCTCCGGATTCCCCAGTCCGTGGTCAGTTCAGACGAGCAGATCCTTTCCAGAGAAATCCGGCTCCTCTCGGGAGTCCCCAATTCCCACATCAAACCTACAGCATTCCAAGGTGAAATTTCCTGGACATGCTCTCCTCCCGTGTTGAAGGCATAGACATAAAACTGGCTGTCTTTATTCCAGAATTTTTCTTTAAACGCTTTTTGGGCAAGTATAAAATGTTGGGCGGCGGTTTGACCAAGAGTTTTATCTCCGGCTGCTTTAGCCATCTGCTGCATGGCCATTGCTGCTCTGACCCAAACTGCGGCCAGATAGATATCTGTTTCAATCCCTGTCAGAGCTCCATACTCCAGGGCTCCAAGTCCGGCCTTTTTGTTGTCCATTAGACCGTCATTGTTTGTATCTGTGGACAAACACCAGTTGTAGGCTTTTTTCAGGCTGTCCCAGCTTTCTTTGATGAATTCGATATCTCCGCTTTTCTGCATGTAATCGTACATAGCGGTGATGTAATAGGGGGTCGTGTCTCCATGGCTGTATCCATAGTGGTAATCATTCCACCAGTCGATGTACCCTTCGGCTTGAGAGAGTTCATGGGACATTTTTCCGTCATCTCTCTGCCACTTCTGGGTAAATTTAAGAATTTCACGCACGCTCTCATGGGCTCCATAGCTCATGAAGCTGAACGAATTGATGTAGGCATCTCCACCGAAAAACCAGCCAAAACCAGGCCGGCCGCTGGTTCCGGAGGCTCCAAGTCCCGCCACAAGCCCTTTGCCCAGAGTGGGATGGTCTACAATCAGGTTATCGAAGGCGACTTTTGCCCAATGGAAGGCAAGGTCGAGTTCCGGTTCGGGTGTTTGGATTTGAAGAGTACTTTCCTGCAGGCTTTGATAATGTCGAACGTTCTCCAGGTAATGCTGTTCCGGAGATTCCTGGAGTTTTTTGTAGACATTGAGGATGTCCCCTCGATTTCCTTGGCCTCCAGCCAAGTAAATTGGGATAAACTTGTCTTTGACTTTCTCTGGATCGGACAGTTTTATCTGAAATTCACTAGGGGAATCAGAAAGCATATGCGCAGGGGTGTAGGAGAGTCCGGATGCTGCAGGGGAACCGATAAGCCCGTGGTTTTTTCCAGTGGATTCAGAGATGATATAGGCTTTTAAATCTTCATTCCAGTAAGCAAACTGTCCGCCGATACCTGCCGGCCACATAGGCTGGAGTACCGGCAGAAAACCACACACAATCGTGAGAGGTACTTCCGTATCAACCTTAAGCAAAATGATGGCTCCGGGCTCATTGACCGGTGTGATATAAATGGCCTTAACCGTAAAAGACTGGTAAGTGAAGGTCAGAATGGTGACTTCGGGAGAAACAGACACATACCGGACGATATCTCCGGCCTTTACGGCTCGAGTGGAGCTTCCCATAAAAAAAGAGATCTCAAAATTCCTCAGTATCTTGAGTGGATAGGCCCAGGCTTCAAACGTCCCCGATTCATCACCGAGGATCGCGAATTTGCGTCCCACTTTGTCAAAAGGCGTTCCCGGTCGAGCAAGCCGTTCCAGGGTCATTTTGTGTGTTTTGATCTCAAATTCCTGGACCAGCCCTTCTTGGGCGTGGATGGATCCACAGCAAAATAATAAAATAATCAAAAAAGGCAGAAATTTTGTTTCTTTCATCACTAAAAATGGATGATTGGATTTTCCCTGACAAAGAGGAAAAAGAACAGAGCGTAAATCAGCACAAGTGCAAAAATCAAAGGCAGTTCACTCTTAAAACTGGCCCTCCGATTGGGGATGACTTTTTCCTCACACGTGTACTTTTTCCTGCTGGGGAAAACGGCGGGAATCTGTGATTTGTAGTCTTCATAGGTTTTCCCAAATGTATTTTTGAGGAATTTTTCTTCATAGGGAATGATAATAGAATAAAGGAAGGAAAATTCGGCAAAATATAATGGGATAAGCCACCAGATATTGAATGTGATCACAACTCCAAGATCGACGATGAAGTTTCCAAAATAAAGCGGATTTCTTATAAAAGAGTAAGGTCCGGATGCACAAAAGAATTCTGCTTCAATTTCGGTCACAATATGACGGCCGTGAAGATAGCTGGCAGAATGTACTCTAAATGCCAGTCCGGAAAGAACAAAAATAAAGCCGATAACCCATAACAACAGAGTCGTAGTGCTTTGGAGAACAAAGAATTTGAGTGAGACTCCGATTACAAGGAAAAAGATTCTGTAATACCTGCGGGTGTTAAAAATAAACCTTGAAAATTTGCTGAACACCGGGGAACTCTCCTCTTTTCCTCTAAAAGTGTCTGAAATCTTTTATTCGTTTAGAGAATGATTTATATCACAAATTTCGTTTTAAGGTCAATGAGACAGCATTGACCTAAGTTTGTGCAGTTATTATCATTTTTGAACATTACGTAGTCTTTTCCTATTTCCTCTCCGATAAATAAGTCTTCTTCAAATCTTTAATTTATAGTTAAATGAAATTCCTTCTTGTTT
>JAUWVG010000054.1 GCA_030617525.1 Candidatus Aminicenantota bacterium
ATTTTTCTATTCATGAACTGTGGGAATCAGACTGAAGACATCTGGATTTTATCAGCCCCTGCAGAAAGACAATATACAGCCATAGACCGGAATGGGATAACCGTTATTCCGAATGGCCGACTGATTTCTCCCCGCGGACTGCAAAGAGAAGTCGCCCCTCATCCTTACGGACTCACCCTTAGTCCGGACGGGTCTGTAGCTGTCACAGCCAATTCCGGAGTTGCGCCTCTCTCGATCTCTATTATTCGTGATGTTTTCAGTGAAAATCTGTCTGTTCAGCAGGTTCCCCCGGGGGCCCGAACCAACAGAGGTATACTGGCGGCTGTTTTTATGGGACTTGCCATTTCTCCAAACAATCAGAAACTGTACGTTGGTGGAGGCCAAGAAGGGAAGGTCTTTATCTTCGATCTTCCCTCTGGTGATAAACTTGGGGAGCTTGTCTGTGATACACCATTCAACAAAAAAGAATACACGGACAGCTATATCGGTGATCTGGTGCTCAGTAAGAACGGGAAAACTTTGTTCGCCGTAGACCAGACGAATTTTCGTATAGTCGCCATAGACACGCAAGCAGAAAAAATTGTGTCCAGTATTCCTGTAGGAAGATATCCGTTCGGGATCACACTGTCACCCGATGACACTCGGGCCTATGTAGCCAATGTCGGTATGTTTGTATACAGCCGGATTATCGACGTCGATGAAGAGGATGCGGAACGAACTGGCTTACGTTTTCCTCCATTTGCCTATTTATCAAAAGAAGCAAAAGAGGGAGTGAAGATTGACGGATGGGAAGTTCCCGGTTTGGGAGACCCGAATGTCCCTGAATCCTTTTCAGTGTGGGAAATCGATATAGAGGATCTCGAAAATGCAAGGGTTACAGCCCGAATCAAGACAGGCATTCTTGTCGGTCAGGTTGTCGAAGATTTTCCTGCCGTGGGAGGAGCCAGCCCAAATTCTGTCGTGGCCACACACAACAGAGTTTTTGTCAGCAATGGAAATAATGACAGCATTTCGGTCATTGATACCCAGAAAGACGAAGTCATAGATACGATAGAGCTCAAACTTGATCCGCGGTTGGGCAATCTCCGGGGAGCCATCCCCTTTGGCCTGGCTCTTTCCCCAGATGGCAAACGGCTGTATGTGGCTGAAGCAGGCATCAATGCCGTTGCGGTCATAGACGTTTCGACTTTTTCCGTTCTCGGGCATATCCCCACGGCCTGGTTCCCGTCAAAACTGGCCGTTTCAACGGATGGAAAAAAACTCATCGTTGCCAATGCTAAAGGATTTGGGAGTGGGCCAAATGGAGGACCAGCGTTTGAACCCGGCCCCAAAGGACAATACATCGGAAATCTTATGAACGGTGTTGTGTCCATTTTGGACATACCCAAAGACAAAGATCTGAGAGAAGAAACAAAGAAAGTTTTAACGAACAACTTCCATTTCAGGAAAGCCTCTTCTTTGGAATTCAAAGACCGCAAAAACAATCCCATTCCGCTTTATCCCGGAGAAAAGGAATCCCCTATCAAGCACATTATTTTCATCGTCAAGGAAAACCGCACATTTGACGAAGTTTTTGGAGGACTAGACAACGTTCTGGGAGAACCATCCCTGGCCCGTTACGGAGCCGGAGTCAGTTTCAGCAACAGAAACGGAACCCAAACTGTCGAAGATGCCACGGTCATGGTCAATCACTTGGATTTGGCAGGACAGTTCGCTATCTCTGACAATTTCAACTGTGATTCCGATGTCTCTGCAGACGGTCACCGATGGCTGGTGGGCGTGTATCCAAACGAATGGACAGAGACAAATGTGGCGGCAAGCTACGGCGGAGGAAGACGGCAAAACCTCGATTCCAAAGCTCCCGGAATGCTGGCGTTTACAGGTTCGTCCGGTGTTCCCATCCCAGAGGATTATACCGAAGCCGGGACAATCTGGGATCACCTCGATCGAAACGGAATCGATTTTTTCAACTTCGGTCTCGGATTCGACTTTGCACCCAATATCGAAAAACCCGAATTCAAATACACCGGCCTCCGTTTTGTCATCAATTACCCCATGACAGCACCCCTCTTCGAAAAAACATCTAAAATATTCGCCACATATAACATGGGAATTCCGGATCAATTCCGGGTTAAAATGTTTAAAAAAGAATTTGACGAGAGGTGGCTGTCCAAAGAAGAACCCCTTCCCCCCTTTCTAGTCATCTATCTCCCGAACGACCATGGAGCTGGAGAATTTCCCGAGAATGGATATCCTTTCCGCGAAAGTTACATGGCTGATAACGATCTTGCCTTAGGTCAAGTGATCGAAATTCTTTCTTTTTCCCCTTACTGGAAAAACATGGCTGTATTCGTCACGGAAGACGACCCCCAAGGGGGAGTGGACCATATCGATGCCCACCGCAGCTTGCTTATGGTGATTTCTCCCTATGCCAAGAGAAATTATGTCAGTCATGTCCACACCAGCTTCGGCAGCATCATGAAGACATTCTGGCACATCCTCGGTATCCCCTATTTGAACCAGTATGACGCCGGAGCTACAGATCTTGCTGACATGTTTACAGAAAAGGCCAACTTTGAACCCTATAGAGCCTTGGACGTAGATCCCCGCATTTTCCGTCCGGAAAAAGCACTGAGTCCTTTTGATGAACACTTCAATTGGGATGCCATCGAAGAATCCCCAGAGCTGGACAATCCTGCCATCATGCAAAAATGGATGGAAGAAGAGAGGAAAAAAAGGGGAGATCGAAATGTTAATTAAACAAAAGCAGTGGATGATCAAGCCCGGAATCCGTTATCCTGTGTTCCTAATTATTATTATCAGCACTGTTTTAACGGTGTTTTATCAGTGCGGATCTTCTAAAAAACGCAGTGCCGATTTTAGAATTTTTTCGGTGACTCAACGTTCATTTTCTCCTGCAGTGACTGCCCTTGGCACAGTCAAACCCCAGGTAGGCGCCGAAGTTCGTCTGGGCGCTCGTATCCCTGGAAAAGTCGAACATCTTCGTGCCAACATTGGTGATTTTGTTAAGAAAGGTCAGGTCATTGCAGAATTAGAAAAAGCCGAACTCAATGCAAGTGTTGAAAAGAGGCGGGCAGAGTTAAACAGGGCTCTTGCCAATCTTTCTGCAGAGGAGGTTCTCGGCCCTCTGGGGATCGAAAAACTCGAAGCTGAGAAAGATCGACTGATATCCATTCGGGACTTGGACGAAAGGGAGTATGAAAGACAAAAAACTCTCTTTAATGATAAGCTCACATCCCAAAAAATTCTTGATCAAGCACGGGAAGAACTGCTGATAGCGACAAAAGACCTGGAGGCAAGTTCAAAGGCCCTGCAGCTGGCCAACAGCAAGCTTGAAGAAGATCTAAAAATGCTCAAAGCTGATATTGAAAGCGCGAGAGCAGCGGTTAGAATTGCAGAAGCTGAGTTGTCCTATGCAACCTTAAAAGCACCCATTTCAGGAATCATCGCCTCGGTTGCCACACAAGAAGGAGAAACCGTCGCCGCGGGTTTGAGTGCTCCCACATTCGTAACAATCATTGACCTTGAACGACTCCAAATCGAGACATATGTGGACGAAGTCGATATCGGAAAAATCGAAATCGGTCAAAAAGCCACATTTTCAGTAGAGGCCTTCCCTTCGATCGACATACACGGAGAAGTGGCTGCCATTTATCCAAAAGCCATTCTCCGGGAAAATGTTGTTTTTTATTCCGTCATTGTAAAGGGCCTGAATTCCCAGCAAGTGATTCTTCGGCCGGAAATGACAGCCAATGTGTCCATATTTCTTGAGCCCCGCGAGAATGTGCTCATTGTGCCGGCGACATCCGTGAAAAAATCTGAAGGGACCAACCTTGTCTTCTTACTTGAGAAAGGCAAACCCGTCAGGCAAGAAGTTCAGGTCGGCTTGAAATTGGGGCGATTCATTGAAATTATTAATGGACTTAAAGAAGGGGATGAAGTGCTCGAAAATCATAGTGACTGGGAGGAGAAAGAATAATGACCAGAACAATTCGGATTGCAAGAGAATCGGTCCGGATGATGGGCAGAAATAAGTTTCGTGTCTTCATCATGATGCTGGGGATAGCCGTCGGAGTCGCTTCTTTGACATTGATGATGTGTGTGAGTAAGGGGGCCTATGAGAGAGTCATGGATACAGTCAACAGGCAAGGGCCAGACCTGCTGCAGATTCGGCCGGGCACCGATATCCAAACAGGACTTCCTTCAGGCAGCCGCGAGGTTGTATCGCTTATCGAAGAAGATGTCAGTGCCATCCTCCAGCATGTGGGCAATATCCGTGCCGCTGCGCCTGTCAAAGACCGAAAGGAAATCGAAGTCATATATGAGGATAAGTTCACATTGACCCGGATATTCGGGGTCATTCCGGTTTGGGCCCAGATCCGTGATTTTGGTCCCCGTGAAGGCGAATTCATTTCGGAAGAAGACATCTCCTTTGCCGCACGAATGTGCCTTATCGGACAAACTGTAAAAAAGAATCTTTTCGGCGATTTGGAGCCAATCGGCCGGACCATCCGCATAAACAACGTTCCCTTTACCATCAAGGGTGAACTTCAGTGGAAAGGGATATCATCTGCTGGACGGGATCGTGACAACAGGATTGTCATTCCCATCACGACCTATACAAGAAGGCTGTTCAGAGATATGCATCTGACCCAGATCGTGATCACAGTAGAAGACACAAAAAAACTAAATAAGACAATTAAGGATGTAAGAACCGTGCTCCGTGACCAGCACAAAATCACTTCAGGGGAACCTGACGATTTTGCCATGAGGACGCCTCAAGATCTGATAGATTTGGCATATGGTACATCCAGATCCCTGATAAACTTGCTCACTGGAATCGCTGCCGTTTCCCTGTTGGTTGCAGGGATCGTCATAATGAACGTCATGCTCGCTTCAATAGCGGCAAGAAAGAGTGAAATAGGTATCCGTCGGGCGGTAGGAGCCAGAAAAAATGATATTCTCAAACAATTTTTGATAGAAGGACTTATTGTCTCACTTTTCGGAGGTCTGATGGGGATGTTCCTGGGTATGGGGGGATCTGTTATCCTTTCAAGTTTGGATGTGACAGCCAGTAAAATCACTCCTCTGGCTATTGCAGCGGCCATCCTGACCTGCGGTCTAATCGCGGTTGTCTTTGGAATTTTCCCGGCTAAGAAAGCGGCAAACCAAAATCCTATAGATACTCTGAAAGTCTAGGGAAAATGATTGAGGAGAAAAGGATGATTAAGGCTAACAAAATTGAAAAAACGTATTCAAAGACGGCCATTTTAACTCCGGTGCTGAACGATATCACACTCTCTATTCAAAAAGGAGAATATGTGGCTATTATGGGGACATCCGGATCAGGCAAGTCGACCCTCATGTATATTCTTGGTTGTCTTGATAAACCAACAAAGGGTGAGCTTGAACTGGATGGGGTCGATGTTTACGGCATGGATGATGATGCACTGTCCGCTTTACGGAACAAGAAAATCGGTTTCGTCTTCCAACAATTTTTTCTCCTGGAACGCACGACAGCTCTTGACAATGTGCTCCTGCCTCTGATTTATGCAAATAAATACCCGGATGACGCACTCCAACGCGGCAGGAAAGTCCTTGCCCAGGTCGGCCTGGAAGACCGGGTTGAGTATCTTGCCAACGAGTTGTCAGGAGGGCAGCAACAAAGAGTAGCTATTGCCCGTGCTTTGATCAATGATCCCGATGTGATTTTTGCAGATGAACCCACGGGAAATCTGGATTCCCAAAGTACGGCCGAAATCCTGGACATATTGGGCCACCTTCATCAGGAAGGGAGAACGATCATTATCGTTACACACGACCGGACGGTCGCAAATCATGCTCAACGGATCCTGGAACTCAAAGACGGCCGAATAGCAGAAATTAAAAATCCCTGACACCCGAAGAATCGGTTTGAAAGTACAAAAATTAATCCCTCTATCATGGAAGATCCTCTCCGCCCATAGATTGCGGACTCTTCTGTGTGTTTTCAGCATGACCATCGGAGTCGCTTCAGTCGTCGTAATGGTGTCCATGGGGCGAGGGGCACAAAAGCACATACTCGACATGATACACAATATGGGCACAAATCTGATTGTCGTCAACGCAGGGCAAGTGACCCTCGTTGGAGGGAGAGAGAGACAGGCGGCAATCGTGACCACTCTACGGCCTGCTGATGTTACGGCCATCGCAGAACATGTCGTTTCTGTCGCCGACGCCGCTCCCGAGACAAGCCGCAGTATGAATGTCAGGTGGGAGTCAGAAAACATGAAAACAGATATTGTCGGAGTGACTCCTGCCGCTTTTAGGATACGTAAAATTGAAACAAAAGTGGGTCGAATTTTTAACTCATTCGAAAACGATAGTGCTCAGAGAGTGGCCGTAATAGGCTCGGTCATTGCTGAAACCCTTTTTCATGACGAAAATCCAGTCGGTCATCAGATCCGCATCGGACTTGCTCCTTTTGAAGTCGTGGGAGTTATGACAACAAAAGGAGTGGACGCAACTGGAGTGGATCGCGATGACAGAATTCTCATCCCACTTGAGACCATTATGCGACGGCTGGTACGAACATTCTTTATTCAAAAAATTCATATTCAGGTAAAGAATTTTGATAAATTGAACAGTGCAGAAGCAGAAATTAGAAACCTATTGAGGGAGAGACACAGATTGGGGGATAAACCGGACGACTTCACCATTCAAAACCAGGCTACAATTGTAGAAACAGAGAAAGAAGCGACAAGAACACTGACTATTCTTGTTGGAAGCATTGCATCTATCTCTCTCCTTGTAGGAGGCATCGGTATCCTTGCCGTCATGCTTACGGCTTTTCGAGAGAGAAGAAAGGAGATCGGACTGCGCCGTGCTGTCGGTGCTCGACGGAGTGATATCCGCACGCAGTTTCTTCTGGAGTCACTGATATTTGCCGGTTTGGGCGGATTTTTTGGCGCTTTTTTCGGGATTCTTTTTACTATTTTAGCCTCGGCATTAGGGGGCTGGAATATCATCATCTCTTGGGTGGCCACTTTTTTTGGATTTGCTTTGTCCGCAGTGGTTGGTCTGATCTTTGGAATCTATCCTGCATCGAAGGCGGCAAGGCTAGAGCCTATCGAAGCCCTTAGATCAGAATGAGGGCTCAGATTTCTTGCAAATTGAATTTATTTCAATATAATTTCCCTATTGCACCATGAAGAGCAGCAGCATTTTAAAGTCAAAGGATAAGAGGAGGGCGCTAGTGAACAAATCACCCTTCACCATGGAAGGAGGAATTTATGTTAGCAGGTGAAAAGAAATACCCGCACATCTTCAGTCCGATCCAGATCGGGAAGATTTGGATCAAGAATCGCATTAAGTACGCCTCAACCGAAACAAACTACAATTACAGCGACGGTTTTGTCTCCGAGAAAGAACTGGCTTATATTGAGGCCCATGCCCGGGGCGGTTCGGGAATCGTGACCACTCAAGGAGCCTACACCGATCCGCGCGGCGAGGGACAGGGCTATGTTGGCATGATGGGGATATGGGATGATAAGTTTATCCCCGGATTAAAAAGAATGGCCGATGTTATCCATGCCGGAGATGCAGCGGCTTGTCTTCAATTGATGCACTGCGGGCGTGTGGGAGGGATTAATCTTCCCTACACTGTCGGACCATCGGCCATCAAGCAAAGGCTGAGGCGCTTTCGCCCCCCTCAAAAAATGAGCATTCCCGAGATTGAAGAATGTATACAAGAGCACATCGACGGCGCCCGGAGGGCCGTCGATGCCGGATATGAAATTATCGAGATTTCCGGGATTGTCGGCTATCTCATTTCCAACTTTATCTCCAAATACACGAACTGGCGGAGCGATGAGTACGGAGGGGATATCCATGGCCGGTCCACGTTCATGAGGAAAATCGTGGAAGGCATCCGAAAAGAAATTGGTCAGGATGTTGCCCTCGGTATACGTCTCTGTGGCTGGGAAATGTTGGATGACAGGGAGGGAAACACCGAAGAGGAGAGCATGGAATCTCTCAAAATAGCCGAAGCGGCGGGGTGTGACTACATCAGCGTCACTGTCGGCTGGCAGGAGTCTCTCGGTTCTGTCATATCCAGGGATATACCCATGGGGAAGTGGCTCTATGTGGCCGAACGGACAAAAAAAAACCTCAACATTCGGGTCAGCATGGCTTACAGGCTTTTTGTTCCTGAGATTCCCGAACAGGCGATTGCCGACGGCAACTTGGACATTTGGGAGATGTGCCGGCCGCAAATCGCAGATCCTGCCCTGCCAAATAAGATCATGTGGGATAAACAGGAGGACATCGTCCCCTGTGTTGCCTGTCAGGTCTGCCTTGCCCGGCTTTTTCGAGATGCCCCCGTTACCTGCACGGTCCGTCCTTCATGCGGTCACGAAGGTGAACGCGAATGGGGGTATTACGGTTTTCCCAAAGCTGCGATCAAGAGAAATATTTTTATTGCCGGTGCGGGAATCGCCGGTCTCCAGGCTGCCAGCATTGCGGCCGAAAAGGGACATGATGTTTCGGTCTATGAAAAGACCGATCACGTCGGAGGACAGTGGTATTACGCATCCAGAAATCCATGGGGAGAGGATTCGGAAAAATATTGGGATGATCAAGAATTCAAAAGATGGATCAATCACATGAAGGCCCAGTGCGACAAACACGGGGTGATTTTTGTAATGAACACGCCGGTGACTAAGGAGCTTCTGGACAAGGAGAAGCCGGATTCTCTGGTCATCGCCACCGGAGCCGTACCCGAAGTTCCCGATGTCCCGGGAGCCGATAAACCACACGTGATTAACATGTTTGATGTTTTTACAGGAAAGGCGAAGCTGGGGAAAAATGTGGTCATCCTCGGCGGATCCGGTGCGGCCATTTCCCTGGCTCTTTTTGTCATCGACAAGGTAGAGAAGGACGGGACACGAGACTTCAGCCTGGCCATGATCGATCCGGCCTCTCGGTTTGGAGCAGATGTGAATCCCTCGTACATCTGGAGATACCGGCTGAGATTGAGGAAGGCTAAAGTTCACCAGTTGACCTATGGAAAGGTCAAAGAGATTAAAGATCAGGCCGTTGTTGCCGACTGGAAAATTGTGGACAGAAAGACAAAGGAGAAGCAGGAATTCAAGGATAAGGAAGTGCCCGCCGACACAGTCATCCTGGCCACTCTCGTACCCAATCAAGATTTGGGTTATGGTTCATTCAAAGGAGACTTGGCCATGATTGGGGATTGTGTCTGGATCAGACGGGGCATCGATGCCATTCAGGATGGATTTCGATTGGGAACGAGGTTTTAAGAAAACTAGAAAGTTCAAAAACTAGAAACTAGAAGGAGAGATTAATGATTTTACCAAAAATATCGAGTGCACGACCCCAGATTCCCGGGACTAAAATGAGTGTCTATCCCCACTCCGGTTCGAGCCATTTGGGGCTCTATCCCTGGATCGATGCTTTCCGCTGTAATGGATGTGGAGCCTGTGTCAGGGCCTGTCC
>JAUWVG010000423.1 GCA_030617525.1 Candidatus Aminicenantota bacterium
TAATATCTTATATTCTTTTCAACTGAGCTGTCCGTGTAGGTGTTTTCCAGGAAGGGTTTTTCCATCAGAACCACAAACTCAGGTTCCCCCTCAGCTTTCTTCCAGACCCTGTATCCTCCCAGATCACTTTCCTGGTTAGCATCCCAACTCAATGAGAGGATATCCGGCCCTGTTACTAAAACGACTCCTTTTGGAGGAGCAGGTGGAAATAAGTCTTTTGGAGATATTACGAGAATTTCGGAATTCTCACTCTCCTGAAAGGGAGAAGATTCATTGGCTGATGCCCTGACGAAATAAGAATAGGTCGTCCCAAAGTTGAAAGATTTGTCTTCATAACTCTGTCCTTTAATCAGTGCGGAATTCAACCGGACGGCTTTGGATTTCCCTGCCGCTCGAAACAGGTTATATCCCACAATCATAGGTGGGGTTGACAAATCAATGTTTTCGCTTGGAGGATCCCATTTCATTTTAATTTTATCCGCAAAAATTTCGGCAGTAAAGTTCACGGGTGGAAAAGACAAAACTTTGGCATTAAAAGAGATGGGTGTGGAATAAAGGGATTTCCGTCTTCTGATATCCTTCACTCTTATACTGAACAGGTATTTTTTTGACATGAAGTCTCTATCCAGAGGATAAATGAACTGCATCACCGGATTCTCCTGCTCCGCGTCAAAGATATAGTCCGGCAGTTTCTCCTTCGAGATGGTCAATAAAAGATGCCCCCCTTTTTTAAACTCTTTTTCCCAATTGAATTCAACCGGTTCACCAGTTTCCGTCACTTCCGGTGTTTCGATCTCACTCCATAGTTTTTCCAGAAGCCAAATCTCTACTTCAGAAAGTCCAACTATCGGATTCCCATCGATATAATTGACCGGATTTTCCCATCTTAAAAAGACGTTGTCTCCCCTTTGAATTAACGCCACATTTTGCGCGGTCTTTGGGATTCGTACAATAGGCGGCTGTAGAGGCCCTTTTTTCCCGCAGGAGAAAAAGGACATGAGGAGGACAGAGGAGAGAAGGAATAACAGATATCTCTTCATTAGAGAATGAATTCATTAGAGAATGAAACGGCTCAAATCTTCGTCCTTGACAATTTCCTTCAACTGTTTTTGGACATATTTCCTATCAATGGTTATGTTTTTCTTTCTTATATTGGGAGCCTGGAAGGAAATCTCTTCCATCACTTTTTCCATGACGGTGTGGAGTCTTCTGGCCCCGATATTTTCCGTCATCTCATTGACTTTTTCGGCAATCTCAGCAATTTCATCAATAGCATCTTCTGTGAATTTAACGGTGAGGCCTTCGGTGCCCAAAAGTGCGACATACTGTTTGATCAAGGCGTTCTCAGGCTCGGTCAAAATCCGGATAAAATCCTTTTTATCCAGAGAAGTGAGCTCTACTCTAATAGGGAACCGTCCCTGGAGTTCAGGGATAAGATCTGACGGTTTTGACACATGGAATGCACCGGCACCAATAAAAAGGATATGATCGGTCCGCACCAATCCTGAACGCGTGTTAACGGTTGTCCCTTCGATAATAGGAAGCAGATCTCTTTGTACTCCTTCCCGACTGACTTCCGGGCCTTGTCCCGTTTCTCGACCGGCCACCTTGTCCACTTCGTCCAAAAAAATAATCCCCGAATGCTCCACCTTTTCAATGGCCAACCGGTTCACCATCTCCTTATCGACCAATTTTTTTTGTTCCTCTTCCATAAGGAGCTCATGAGCTTCCTTTATTTTCACTTTCCGCCGCTTGGTCTTTCCTCCACCAAAACCAGGGATGATTTCCTGAATTTGAATTCCGATCTCTTCGACACCGGCATTAGAAAAAATCTCAAAAGGCGAAGTCATTTTTTCTTTGACCTCGATTTCGATCATCCTGTTTTCGAGGAGGCCTTCTCTCAGCTGAATTCTGAACTTTTCACGAGTTGCCTGGAATTTTTCCGGATCGTCCAGATCAAGGCCTTCCGGTTTGTTCTTTAAAGGAGGGAGCAGGCAATCCAGAATTTTTTCTTCAATATTCTGTTCGGCCTTCTCCAAAATCTCTGCAACTTTTTCTGATTTGATTATATCCACAGAGATCCGGACCAGATCCCGGATCATCGATTCCACATCCCTCCCGACATAGCCAACTTCCGTGAATTTGCTCGCCTCAATCTTGAGAAACGGAGAGGATGTGAGTTTGGCCAGACGCCGGGAAATTTCGGTCTTTCCTATTCCCGTAGGCCCAATCATAAGAATATTTTTTGGCGCGATTTCATCAGCCAGATCTGGGGGAAGTTTTCTCCTCCTGTAGCGGTTTCGCAGCGCGATGGCCACCGCCTTCTTGGCATCCTTCTGGCCTATGATATACTTGTCCAACTCAGAAACGATCTCTTTAGGAGTGAGCTCGATCTCCGCAGATTCTTGTTTTTTCTGTTGAAGATTTTCGGGTAAAACAATAGTCATCTACAATTCCTTCACTGTAATTTTATCATTGGTGTATATACATATTTCAGAACTGATTTTCAGGGCTTCTTTAGCAATTCTTTTTGGAGGAAAATCCGTAAACCTGAAGAGAACTCGCGCAGCCGCAAGTGCATAAGGTCCTCCTGAACCAATAGCGATAATGCCGTCATCCGGTTCTATAACGTCTCCTGTACCGGAGATGAGGAATGAATTTTCTTTATCTGCAATGATAAGAAGTGCTTCCAACCTGCGAAGAGCTCTGTCCAGACGCCACTCCTTAGCCAATTCAATGGCCGCTCTCGACAAATTTCCCCTAAATTCCTCCAATTTGGCTTCAAATCGCGAAAAAAGAGCAAAGGCATCCGATGTCGCTCCTGAAAATCCGGCCAGGACTTCTCCGTTATAAAGCATTCTTATCTTGTTGGCTTTTTCTTTGAGAACGGTGTCCCCCATGGAGAC
The DNA here is from genome assembly GCA_030617525.1 of Candidatus Aminicenantota bacterium. Lineage (GTDB taxonomy): Bacteria > Acidobacteriota > Aminicenantia > Aminicenantales > Aminicenantaceae > JAUWVG01. Next base: position 2,907 of record JAUWVG010000423.1, read on the forward strand.
CTGGCCGTCTCCTGCGATGGCCACCTGCCCTTTGTGACGTACACAAATGATCGTTGTTGCAAAAAATTTAAGACTCATTTTCGTTCCTAAATAAAGTAATTTATATGATATCGGATGTGGAGGAGAATTACAATGCATAGAGGCTGCGTAGAGCCGCTCAAATCCCATTACGAAATTGAGTTCTGTAAAGTGATGAGAAATCATAAAAATGAGGATGCTTGCCTGCTGATAGAAGATATTGATAAATTCTTGGAAATGGCTATGATGGGAGAGAGTTGGAGGCGATCAAGAGATGAGTGACAGAAAAACAGAAAATAAGGATTCAAAGAACACCGAAATCCTTTCCAAGGATT
>JAUWVG010000331.1 GCA_030617525.1 Candidatus Aminicenantota bacterium
CCCCGATTCCAGCCAATCGAAATTTAAGGAGACATTGATCTCTTCGTCTAAAGACGGCAAAAACAAATTGGATATTCAATGGAAGAAGCCTTGGGATGTGCTAATTAAAAAGGGTTCTACAGAAAAAAAGTGGCACGCCCGACAGGATTCGAACCTTCGACCTTCTTATTCGTAGTTAGACGCTCATTATTAAAAATATCATTATGGTTAATCTTTTTTCTTAATTCCGCCCTCTTCTGTGAGGGCTTCCGTTTCTATTTTAGAAATGAATTCTAATAAGCGCTTTGAAATTGTTAGTTCAGGTTTTAGATTTAAAAAATCCTTTGCTGTATCAACTTCCTCCTTCGTTAAACTTTCATCAAGATAGGAATCTAATAGGAGTTTCTTAATAACCTCGGAAAATGTACTGTGAGTATCATTAATAATTCTATCCCAGTCCTCAATTCTTAGTTTTTTTATTTTTTGCATGATGAGTATCAACTATAACTATAAACGAATTTAAATTCAATTTTTCTCATTTTATCAAAAAAAGTTTGAAATGATTCTTTTTTATCAGTAGGAAATATTATTGGACAACTATTTTCACCGTCTGATAAACTTCATTCCTTTCACCTTCCGCGGTAAAAGCGAGCGCTCTTAGACTGCTACAAAAACTCTATTAAAATTATTGAAGACCTCCAATCCCAGATAAAACGGGAAGAACACAAAGCCAGCTTCTTGGGAACAGACAAAAGAATCCAGGCTTACCAAAATTTCGGTGCTTGTTCAGGCAATTGTTGTTGCTAAGCCGAAGACCACAAAAGCTTCTCTACCCGGACCCGAATTCTAAAAAGCACCTTGGCGCTAATTAAAACCGCCTCAATTGTAATCAGGGATACGTGCTCTTTTGCGAAGTTTTTCCAGAATAGCTTCTAGATTTTAGCCCAATATGCTTTAATTATATTATTCATACTGTTGAGCAGGTTATCTCCTGGCATCTCGTAGGATATAACTCTTTGTTGTAACCCTCTCTGTTTGCAGAGAATAGACATTTTTAATAACATAGAAGCGAATTCAAATCGGAAAATAGATTCTAAGGGATCGAGCATGGCAAGAAATTTTGGCCGGGATTTTTACGAAATCCAGCGTTCCCAATGGAGGAAAAGCCTGTTCCTCTTTTCCATCCTGATCCTCTTCTATCTTTGTTTAATCGGAATTTTCATGTTCGGGATCGCCCTCTTACTTGAATTCGTTTTTAACGGATCGCCTTCCCTTTCTACAGATACGATTATAAAAATTCTTCTGATGGATATCACTTTTGCGCTGGTTATAGCACTGTTTCACCTCTATGATGCAAGAAAATTCGGAGCCAAAATCATCCGCAATCGATTGGAGGCAATCTCCCCCTCCCCCGATGATTTTTATCATAAGAAATACATCAATACGGTCGAAGAAATCAGAATAGCCTGTGGACTCCCACAGATAAACCCTTATATCCTCCCTTCCTTCGCTGTAAATTCCATGGCCTTGATTGAAGCCGACAGAACACCCGCAGTTTTTGTCACGGAGGGACTGCTCGCCGAATTTTCAAGGAACGAACTTCAGGCTGTGATCGCTCACGAAATCGCTCACATAGTCCGGGGCGATGCCTTCTACATGACTCTTGTCTGTTCGCTGGCCAACTTCTTTGAAAGGGCCCGGCAAGTCCTGGAACATGACACTTACCGCATGGATGCCACTAATCAGGCTCAGTCCATTAGGGGAGGTATCTTTCCGGCCGATTTTCTTCTGAAGTTCTCGACAATAGTGATGCACTTGCTCAGCACTTTGATCAGCAGGCAGAGAGAAATCTTAGCCGATGCCACGGCCGTCGAAATCTGCCGCAACCCGCGGGCTCTGGCGCGAGCTATCTACAAAGCCCACATCAAGAACTCCTTTATTGGAGACTTCAACCTCACATACAGCCCCCTGTTCATCGTCCCTCCTAAATCGGGCCGGATATCCGAAGGATTTTTCAGCGGCCTGTTCAACTCTCACCCTCCTCTTTTGATGAGGATCGAAATGTTGTCCGGCATGATATCGACAGCACCGTCAGATATCATCGAAGAGGTTACCAGCCTGAGCAGAGTCAAAGATAAAGCAAGACAGATTGTTCCCGCCCAGGAAGAGCGCCATAGGATAAAAATCGTAACGACTGAAGAAGAGCCTGAAATCTCCGGGGAAGACGGACGGGTCTGGAAAATCCGGAGTCCCAGAGGAAAACATGAAGGCCCTTACACTATCGAAGAACTCTTATCTGTCGGGTATTTTACACCTCTGATTCAGGTCAAGAATATCCAAGAGGGAGTCGAGGCTTCTGCTAGAGAATTTCCTCAAATCCGTACGGCAATCCATAGTTTGGGCCGGAAAAAACCGATCAACCCATCCAAGCAGAACCTCTGCCCACACTGCCGAAAACACTTGAGAGAAAAAATTTATGAAGGTGTGGTGATCAAAGAATGCCCGGATTGTCGGGGAAAACTCGTCGATGCTTCCCATGTCGGCCGGATTATTACCCGAAAAGAGTTCAGTTTTTCATCCAAGCTGAAGAACAAAGCCGAAGAGTTCAGACATAATTTCCTGCAGAATCCTTTTGGGTTTCCAAAAACCCGTCTCCAAAGACCGAACAAAACCTTCTGCCCTATCTGCACAAAGAGGATGCTCGCCCGACCCTTCAATTACTGTTATGTCGTCCCTGTTGACAAATGTCTGTCCTGCGGAGTGATCTGGTTCGACTCCGATGAGCTGGAAATACTCCAAATCCTGATCGAAGACCGTTGATCAAATCCTATTCGTCTTTATTGGCTTTTCTCAGAATATCAAGATAATTGAACTCTAAAAGCGCTTTGAAGTTGTTAGTTTCTTTATTGTCTCAGTGAGAAGGCAGCGCAATCAGCGCGTTAACCATGATTGATTTTTCATAGTTAGTGCGGCAAAGGGAACAATCCACCACAAACAAACAGCGGTGATTAGCGCATAGGGGATTCCATATAAAAACGACATGCTTCTCTTTGTTCTTAGGTAATACAAGGAAAGAAAAAAGGACACGATCACTAAGAATGCAATATGACGCAGTATGAAAACAGGATGCACAACAAAGGAATAGACCAGAAGACCAATTGAAAAGAGATGAAAAGGATGGAGGAAGTTAAGAAAGAAAAAATCCAATATGGGTAGAAGCCGCTTTTTTTTCCGGTATTTTGTAAACATGAATGTTGAAAAAAGAATCGATTCCCTCAGATAACTCCGTGTCCAGCGAAGGTACATCCTGTTCATTTGACCAAATTTTGATGGAGCCTTAGTGTAGACAATAGCATTCGATTGGAACCGGGTTGTGTATCCGGCTTTCAGTATATTTGTTGTCAGCGCCCGGTCCTCTCCATAAGTACAGGGGGTTTTTAGAAACGTCTGGTTTACCCAATCATGGATAAACTCCTCGAGCACGTGTTTTCTGTAAGCAGTAAGAGCACCGGGGCAGCAAAACACGGCACCGTAAACACTTTGGTATGCCCGTCCGAAATTAAACGAGATGGAATACCGGATTGCAAGCATACGCGTGAGGAAATTTTTCTTTTCATTTAAAACTTCTACCCTTCCGGCAACGGCTCCTGTTTGTTTATCCTTTATCAGAGGAATAACGATGTTTTTTATCGCGTTCCTTCCGATTTTTGAGTCTGTATCCACAGTGACAATGATATCCCCTCTTGATTTTTTAAGACCAACATAAAGAGCTTTTCTCTTTCCCAGGTTTTTCTTGAAATTAATTATTTTGAGTTGTTTTCCATGCTTTATCTTAGCCTCCAGCATCTTCTGGTAAGTCAAATCCTCCGACCCGTCGTTTATGCAGATAACCTCAAGCTTCTCTTCCGGATAATAGCATTTAAAAATGGAATCGATAGAAGATTTCACTAACTCTTCTTCATTAAGGGCAGGCATGATAACAGTCACGGAAGGCCATTCTACAGTTTCATCGGACTCTAAGGTCATTGGTTTGTAACGGAACCAAAGAGTTGTTC
>JAUWVG010000419.1 GCA_030617525.1 Candidatus Aminicenantota bacterium
CTCGACAATGCTTTTCATCTCTTCTTGGGTCAATCCGGAAGATGGATTGACTTCAACGTGCTGCTCTTTATCAGTCGCAACATCTTTTGCTGTCACTTTTACAATACCATCAACATCGATTTCAAACATCACGTCAATTTGAGGGATACCTGCGGGCACAGGCCTGATCCCCACCAGATCAAAGACCGCCAAAGAAGTGTTTTCCTCCATAATCTCGCTCTCTCCTTGAAGGACATGGATTTTAACTCTTCTCTGGTTATCTTCGACGGTCGTGAATGCCATCGTTTTTGTTGTTGGTATCGTAGTGTTTTTTTCTATAATTTTCACAAAGGATTTGTTTTCTGTCTCAAGCCCTAAAGACAGTGGGGTCACATCAAGAAGGAGAACAAGATCTTTCATTCCCCCGCCTAAAATACCCGATTGAACAGCTGCCCCCAAAGCAACACTTTCCTCAGGATTTATGTGTTCGACAGGTTCTTTATCAAAATAGTTTGCGATTTTTTCCTTGATGAGAGGCATCCTGGTTTGGCCCCCGGTAAGAATAATTTTATCGATATTTTCTACTGTTAGGCTGCAGTCATTGAGCGCCTGTTCTATAAATGGGAAGGACTCGTCAACGAGATCTTTTGTTAAATCCTCAAATTGATTCCTTCTAATGGATCTGGTGATGTGTTTTGATCCTGACTTGTCGGAATATATAAAAGGGAGGTTGATTTCGGTCTCTGTTTTAAAAGAGAGCTCACGCTTGCCATTTTCTGCCGCTTCTCTAATTCTCTGAAGCGCCAGTTTATCCTTAGAAATCTCAAGGTTATGCTCTTCTTGGAATCCTCTCAATATTGTATCAATTAGCCTGTAGGTAAAGTCTTCTCCTCCAAGAAATGTATGTCCATTTGTAGCAAGAACATTAAATACACCATCATTAATTTCCATTACTGTAAAATCAAAAGTTCCTCCACCCAAATCATAAACTGCAATAGTCGCATTCTTTTGAGTGTCTAAACCGTAGGCAAGGCTGGCGGCTGTGGGCTCATTTATGATCCTTAAAACTCTCATTCCTGCTATTTCCATTGCCGCTTTTGTGGCCTGCCTCTGATGGTCATCGAAATGCGCAGGAACGGTTGCAATCACTTCATCAACACTCTCCCCAAAAAAAGATTCCGCACATTTTTTCAGATAGACGAGAATCATGGCCGACACTTCCTGAGGTGTGATCTCCTGGGAACCAATATGGACAACCGTATCTCCATTGGAGGCCTCAGCTATTTTGTATGGAGTTCTCTCTTTTATTTTCTGAATGGAGGGAGAATCAAATTTTTTCCCCAGGAGCCTTTTAACCGCATAGATCGTATTCTCCGGATTTGTTGAAGCCTGCCTCAATGCAACATTTCCCACCAATTTTTCACCGGATTCCGTAAAAGACACGACCGAAGGAGTCGTGGGGAGTCCCTCAATATTTGGGATAATCTTAGGTCCAGTCGCATCAACATAGGCAATACAGGATTGAGTCGTTCCCAGGTCGATACCAATCACTTGTCCCATTATTCTTTCACTTTCTTGGGAACGACAACCTTAACCAGAGAGGGACGCAACAGGCGGTCATGGAGGGTGTAACCTTTCTGGTATTCTTCGCCGACCATTGGTTCATTAACATCACTCGACTCCACAGTGGAAAAGGCTTGGTGAAAACGTGGATCGAACTTTGTGTTTTTAATATCTATAGGTTGAACACCTTGTTTATTCAAAACGGACATAAACATTTTATAGATCATCTCGACACCCTCTCGGAAGCTTTCCTCTGTATCCGGTGTATCGTTTTGGAGCGCACGTTCAAAGTTATCTAAAATATTAAGGAACTCTGTCAAAATATCACTCAGAGCACTTTGGTAATATTCTGATTTTTCTCTCTCCAGCCGTTTCCTGAGATTCTCTTTATCGGCCAGCTGCCGCAGATATTCCACTTTCAATGTGCTTATCTCTTTCTTTAAATGTTTTATCTCGGTGTCTTTTTTCTTGATTTTGTTCTTCAACACCTTGTCATCAACGGTCTTCTCTTTTTTTTCTTTATGCTTTGATACCAATTTTACGACTTCTTCATCCGGCTTCTGGTCATCTTTTTCAGAGATGTCTTTATTAATTTCAATTTTTTTTGACATGTGTACTCCTTAATGGTCAGAACTGATGGCTATGCTGAGCTTTTTTGCTACACTCTCAACTAGGGGAATAATCCTTTTGTAGGGAATTCTTTTAGGACCAAGAACTCCCAATGAACCTAAAACCTGACTGTCATATCCATAGTGAGTGAGAATGATTGAACAATCGGAAATATTGGGGATATTCAATTCTGATCCTATGAGAACCTTAACCCTGTCTAAACTGATAATATCAGAGAGAAGTTTTGTTAGTTTTGCTTTTTCTTCGAAGCTCTTAAAAAGTGAGTGGAGATTTTTTTTCTCAAAAATATCTGGATTCATCAGTAATTTTGAGGTTCCTTCAAGAAATATTTTCCCTTCCGATTCCTCTTGAGACGTATAGGCCTGAAGAAGAGAGAGAAGTTTTTGAATGATATCTTCGAATCTCATTTTAAATTTAGGCACTTCTTTAAGAAGGTATTCCTGGGCACTGAAAAGGTTTTTTCCTCGAAAGTTTTCATTGATGTAACGTGAAGAGTCGTCCAGTTCGACCTGTGTGAAATAGTCTTTAGTCTTCACAACCTCTGTTAAGACCAGCTTGGATGTGGTGACAAGAATGATCATAACCTTTTCTTCGGAAATTTTGATAAAACGCAGATGTCGAAAATTCACTTTTGAGATGCTTGGGGAGAGCACAAATCCTAAATTATCGGTATAATCTGACAGTGTTTTGGATACCTGGGAAAAGAGAGAATTAAAATCCGATTCTTCAAGTGCAAACTCTTTTGTCATCAGCTCGACCGGTTTATGGGGAAGCATATCATCATCAAACATGCTGTTGACATAGAATCTTAAGCCTTCATCTGTAGGAATTCGTCCAGCCGATGAATGGGGTTGCTGAAGAAAACCCATTTTCTCCAATTTCGCCATGATATTTCTTACAGTAGCCGAAGATATGGAAAGTCTGCTTTTCTGAGATATCAGACTAGAAGAAACAGGTTTCCCGTTTTTTAGATAGATTTCAACAATGCTGTCGAAAACGTATTTGTCCTTTTCTCTAAACAATGTCTTAGTCACGTCCATTGAATTTATAGCATTATCAGGGGAAAATTTCAATGAAGAGGAGAAAGCAGGAAGCATCCTCACTTCTGTG
>JAUWVG010000153.1 GCA_030617525.1 Candidatus Aminicenantota bacterium
TACTTAATTCCTCATATGGTATAATCCCCCGGGCTTTTAACAATTTTCCTGTTATATCCTTTCATAGTATTTCCTCCCTGCTTGAATGAAGAATATTGTTAGAATTCGGGAATTCGGGGAATTCGGGGGACAGCATACTTAATTCAATCACGGAATGCTTTTTTCGTCGAATTAAGTATGCTGTCCCCTTATCTCTCTCTGAGCCTTACTCATACCTCAGGCTATCGACGGGATTGGCATAGGCAGTCCTCACAATCTTTATACACACGGTTAAAAGCGCGACAAAAACCGCAATCATTCCCGAAGCTAAAAAAATCCATAGTGCAATATTGGTCCTGTAGGCATAATTGTTGAGCAACCTCTCCATGAGAAAGTAGGCAATAGGCCATGCAATCACATTGGATACAAAAAGTAACACCAGAAAATCTTTGGAGATCATCATTATGATATTTGTGATCGAAGCGCCAAGAATTTTTCTGATCCCGATTTCTTTTGTCCGTTGCTCTGCAGTGAACGACGCCATACCAAAAAGCCCAAGACAAGAAATCAATATGGCCAGAAATGTAAAATGCTTGTAGATCTCACCTCTCCGCTGATCACCTCTATACTGGTTGTCAAACGTATCGTCTAAAAATCTATATACAAATAGAGTGCTGGGCGCAAACTCCGCAGCTTTCTTTTCCAAATATGTGATCGTTCCAGGTATATCGTTGGGCTTGATTTTCACAAAAATATCCCTGTGAGAACCGTGCCGCTGAGACAATGTAAAAATGACAGGTTCGATCTCACTGTGGAGCGAGCGGGAGTGAAAATTCCTTACGATTCCGATTATTTTCCCTTCATCCTCCCAACATGAAAACATCTTCCCGACTGGAGACTCCAATTCCGTGATCTTCGCGGCTTCTTCGTTAAGAACGTAATTCTCCTTATCCGTGGCATATTCTTCCGAAAAACTTCTGCCCTGGATTATGTTCATATCGAACGTCTCAAAATAATCATAGTCTACGGAAGCATCAGTCATCGTCACGTAATCCTCCGGACCCTTTCCCTCCCAATAAACGGGGTTCATATGCCCAATATTGGTCGGAAACCTCCGGGCTGCCGTAACGTTTATTACATTCGGATTTTGTTTGATCTCATTTTTGAATGACCTGTAGGCTTCTCTCAACTCACTGTTCATTGATATGGCTACCACGTGCTCACTGTTTAATCCGAGATCTGTATTTCTTATATAGTTGAGCTGCTTGAACATGATGATCGTCCCGATGATCAATACAATGGTCGCAGTGAATTGGCTGATGACGAGAATCCTTCTCAATACATAACCCCCTGAGCCTGATTGTAATTTCCCCCTCTTCAAAATATTTGCTGGCTTAAAAGAAGAGAGCATTAAAGCCGGATAACTGCCGGACAGCAAAGCTGTAAAGAGAATGATCCCGACCAATACGAGCAGATTCAAAACATTCCCGGCAATGTCCAATGTCAATTGTTTTTGAGCGAGATTATTAAACGCCGGCAGAAACAGGTATACAAGTACAATCGCAAGCAAAAGCGCGATCGCCGATAATAGTATCGATTCACCAATAAATTGTCTGATGATATCCGACTTCTCTGCACCCACGACCTTTCTCAGACCGATCTCTTTGGCCCTGGTGTTTGACCTGGCCGTGGAGAGGTTGATGAAATTAATGCATGCAATGATCAGGATGGCTATGGCGATCGTCAAGAAAATATAGACGTAAATGATAGGATCCGTGCCATTCAACGAATACAAATGGATCTTGGATAAGGGCTGTATATGAAGAACAACTGTCTGATTTGTTCTCTTATCATGCTCCATGACAAATCCGGAGATTTTCTCCGCAAAGCCCTCTAAAAACACGTTCTTTTGCAAAAGCACGTATGTTTGAGCTTCGTATGACCAACTCATATGCGCCCTATCCCCCATCAGTCTCATCGAAGCCAGAAAATCAAACCGTAAATGTGAATTGGAAGGGATATCTTTGAGGATTCCAGTCACGATCAGCTCGGTATCGTTATTCATTAATAAAGATTGACCGATCGGATCTTTGGTGCCGAAATATTTGGCAGCGGTACGCTCTGTGATCACGATAGATTCCCGGCTTGCCAACACTGTCTCCGGATCGCCCTTAAGGAGAGGAAATGTAAACATCGTTAAAAAGTCATCATCCACCATCGCACCTCTCTCGTTATACATTTTATCCCCATGTCTTGTGAGCCAATTCCTACTGCAGAATCTCGCCATTTTAAGGACTTCCGGATATTGCTCTCTAAAAACAGGGGTAAGCGCCAAGGGGTTGGACGTGTACTTTCTGCCTTGAAGTTCAGGGATGGTCCTGTAAAGGTCACTGTAATTGTCATGGAACTTTTCAAAACTGAGCTCATCCTGAATCCACAACAGGATCAGAATGCAGCAAGTCATTCCAATGGCCAAACCCATGATGTTGATGAAAGAATAAATTTTGTGATTTCTGATGTTTCTCCAGGTGATTTTAATGTAGTTTTTAAGCATGGCAGCTCCTATGATAGTGGACAATTTGGAATACGCAGCAAGCGCATACAATACTTGCCCCCAGTACCAGATAAGTGCTCTGGTCCTTCCCTTCTCCAGCGCATGTTCCTTAAACTCCTCACCGCAATCTCCGGAAGCTGCGTGTTCCTCTTCATAGCGTGTCAAAAAGGAGAGAAGTTTCTGACCAAGTTTAGGCGGATGCGGATTGCTTTTTCCCATAATCCTCAATCTCCAAGGAATCCAGGGATACTTTCCCAGATGGACTGTTGCAGATTGTGAGATGCACGGAGGGCCTTTTTCCCTGAGGGAGTCAGGGCATAATAAATGCGAGGCCGTCCTCCCCTCGTGCTTGAGGTAGTTCCTTTTGTTTTTGTCACATAACCTTTGCGTAAAAGCTGATCGAGAGCATTGTATAGTGTTCCATACATTAAACGCTTCCCAGTCAGCTTTTCGACTCTTTTGCGGATGGAAACGCCGTAAGCACCATCCTTGAGGGCGAAAACTGCAGCCAATATCATCTGCTCCAATAACGTTAGCTCTTTCATTGTGCCGAATCCTTCATGCGATTTTAATCCTTGTATTTAAATCCTTCATCGGGTTTTACGTAAAATACATATTCATAGAGTAATACGTATATTAAGTAATTAGGTTGCACAAAAGACTTTGATCTCATTGAGAAAATTAGCAATTCCCATTCGTCATAAAGAACGAAGAACGTAAAAAAGCATAGACAATCATTTTTTACTTGCATATCGCCTTATGAATGTGTATAATTTGATATATTATACACATTGGAGGTCATATGCGTACTAACATTGTTATCGATGATGACCTAATGGATGAAGCCAAAAAACTCAGCGGATTAAAGACCAAAAGAGCTATTGTCGAACACGGATTGTATCTCTTGATCCAACTAAAAAAACAAGAGCGCATAAAAAGACTGCGCGGAAAACTAAAATGGGTCGGAGACCTCGATCGAATGAGGCGAGATGCATGATACTCGTCGATTCCTCTGTTTGGATTCAATATTTTAACGGCATTGCAACCTGGCAGACAGATCTCCTCGACGAACTGCTAAGCGAGAGTCAAATCCTCATGGGAGATCTCATATTCACAGAAATCCTCCAGGGATTTCGCTCCGACAAAGATTTTCATACGGCAAAAAACCATCTGAGTCTGCTCCCTTTTCAAGAGATGGGCGGATACAACATCGCCCTCCAAAGTGCCACAAACTTCAGAAAACTCCAAAAAAAAGGAGTGACGGTCCGTAAGACCATCGATGTATTCATCGGAACCTTTTGCATCCTCGAAGATATCATTCTGCTCCACGACGACAAAGACTTCGAGCCGATGGAGACACATCTCTCCCTTAAAGTACTATCTCCTTGATGGAATTTTGTAGAAAATAATTCCATCAAAAAGAAACCATTCAATCCTATCCTACGTCTGTATTAGTGAACTTGGACTATTCATAAAAAATGTCGATACTTTGTTCAACAAAAGCAATATCAAGCATTACCATTATTCTTCCAGTAAATCACCTTGACATTTCCGTTTTCAACGTGCTTTCTATTTATCATCGACATTTTCACCTTTCAGGTGAATTGAAAATTTTATAAACGGATGGATTCACAATCATGATCCAAAACTACCTGAAAATCGCTTTACGAAACATCATCAAACACAAGGGTTTTTCCGTAATCAATATTGTCGGTTTGGCCATAGGAATTGCATGCAGCATTCTCATTTTTGTTTTTGTCTCCCATGAATTGAGTTACGACAAGTATCATGAAAAAGCCGACAGAACTTACAGAATTGCTGTCAGAGCCATGATCGGCGACACAAAAATCAATCAGACTTATTCTTCCTCTGAGACATTCCGGAGACTTCTCGAGGATTTTCCCGAAATTGAAGTGGGAGTCAAGTTTTTAAATGTGGGGAGGACTCCCATCACCTTGGGGGAAGAAACCTTTTACGAGTCGCGATTTTTTGCGGTCGACTCCACATTTTTCGATGTTTTTTCGATCCCGTTGATCCAGGGTGATCCCAAAAAAGTTCTCGCCGATCCAAATTCTATGGTCATTTCTGAGGATACCGCTCTCAAATATTTTGGGACCGCAGACGCCGTGGGTAAAATTCTAAGAGCCGATTTTTCATTCGATCCAGGCAGTACGGACTTTGAGATCACCGGAGTCTCCGAGAACGTCCCCGAAAACTCTCATTTCCATTATGATCTTCTGGCGTCTTTAGCGACTTTCCCCACTTTTATCAACAACACCGGTTGGTCATCCAATAACTTCATTACCTATGTTGTCCTGAAAGAAGGCACCACGCAAGTTTGGTTCGATGAAAAATTGAAGGAATTCACCAGAAAACACATGGGTGCTGAAAGATTTGATGCCTGGGTAGCCAAGGGAAATTTCTGGGAATATTTTCTACAGCCCATCACCCGAATACATTTAACCTCAGATCTGAACGGAGAATTTGAAGCCAATGGTAACGAAACATACATCTATATATTTTCGGCGATCAGTATCATCATCTTACTTATTGCCTGTATCAATTTTATGAACCTCTCAACAGCCAAATCATCATTGAGGGCGAAAGAAGTCGGAATGCGAAAAGTGGTGGGTTCGGGCAGAAGCAGGCTGGTGTTCCAATTTCTGAGCGAATCCGTGCTGTTGAGTTACATCGCACTGGCACTGGGAATTGGGATATTCATAGTCCTTTTTCCTCTTTACGAAAATCTGATCGGCAAACAGCTCAACATTCCATATTTGGATAGTTTTGTGGTGATCCCTTTAGTATTGGCTCTCGGACTCATAGTGGGAGTGATTTCGGGCTCATACCCGGCTTTTTTCCTTTCGTCATTCAAACCCATCGCGGCACTCAAGGGAAATAAAAGTATGAGCAAAGGGGGATCGTGGCTGAGAAATATTCTTGTCATATTTCAGTTCACGATCTCCATATTTCTCATCATTGGCACGCTGGCAGTCAATCAACAACTCAAATTTTTCCAGAACAAACAATTGGGATTTGATAAAGAACAGGTTTTAATCATCAACAACCCAGGATCATTAAGGAACACTGTTAATCCTTTTAAAGAAGAGCTTCGCAAATACAGCAGTATTATCGATGTCTCCGGCTCCAACACACTGCCGGGCAGGAGTTTTAGCAATAATGGATTCGGTGCTGAAGGTGTTGAAGAAAGCTTTACACTAAACTGCTGCGTTTGTGATTATGATTTTCTCGACACTTTGAAGCTGGAAATGGCGCAAGGGAGATTCTTCTCGAAGGAATTCACGACCGATTCGCATGCGGCAGTCCTCAACGAAAAATCTGCGGAATTACTGGGTTGGGAAGATCCCATAGGGAAAAAGATCAACAATTGGTCACAGAACAGAGGTAATTTTGTTGTGATCGGAGTGATCAAAGACTATCACTATGAATCACTCCATCAGGAGATCAGGCCGCAGGCCTTGTTTCTCTCAGGCGGTTACTACACAAATGTCGAGAGATATATATCTGTTCGATTGAACACAGAGAATATCTCCGGAACAATAAAACACGTTGAGAGCAAGTGGAATGAATTTGCCCCCCAGATGCCCTTTGAATATTCCTTCCTCGATCAGGATTATGACAATTTATACATGAATGAGAGACAGACCAGAAAGCTGTTCTCGATATTCTCATTCCTCGC
>JAUWVG010000151.1 GCA_030617525.1 Candidatus Aminicenantota bacterium
GATATCCAAATAGAGTTTTCCATGGCCAAAGGGAGAAAGGATTTTTTTCGTTTTTTTCTCCACGGTAAAAAAAGAATAAAAACCCACGATGTTGTCCTTATAGATAGCGTTTAAAGAATAAAATTTTTCTAAGGACGGAAAAAATCCTTTTGTCGTAGATACAATCTTTTCTACAAAGAAACTCTGCCCGCGCTTGTGGCCGATGATGATACCGTCGGCATTCTGTTGGGTGACAATCAGGCTTTGGGCCTCAAGATATTTATAGGCTTCAGGGGAAAAATAAACATCCATTTCTTTAAATTATACCAAATTAACCCACAACACGCACTTTTCTCAACCAAATACCGCTTAAAAGATATCCGAAGAGCCAGGTACCTATTATTATCAATACAAAGGCTTTTATAATATCCGTCCAATCTCCTTGCAAAGAAAAGCCTGGCACATAACCAAATAAAAACGGGCCTAAATACAAAAATTTAGCAAACTTAAAAGACGTAAAAGCTGTTTTCCACATTTTAGCTTTTGCGATGGTCGCTCCTGTAAATGCGGCTATACAGACAGGAGGAGTTATATTAGAGTCTTGTGAAAGCCAATAGACTATCATATGAGACGCAATAGGATTTACCCCTAAATGGACTAACGCAGGAACAGCTACTACTGCAGTAATAAGATATGCCGCAGTCACAGGCACTCCCATGCCAAGCACTAAAGATGCGAGCGCTATTAATAGTATTGTAAGCAGAAGAGATCCGCTTGCAAGTTCAATGACTATATCTGCAAAAGTAAGAACCAGTCCTGAAAAAGTCAAAACTCCTATAATAATTCCAATAACTCCGACTGTAGCTCCAATTTTAAGACTGTTTTCAGCTCCTGCGCGAGAGGCTTCCACAAACTTTTTTAAGTCTATTCTTGTGTCTTTTTTAAACCAGCTTATGATGATACAGATGACAATGCCGATAACCGCAGAATATCCCGGAGAAAATCCTTTGAGCATAAGAATCGTTATGCCTACTAGAGGGAGTGTGTAATACCATCCTTTTTTAAATATGGTTAACGCATCATGCTTTTGTCTTTCACCTTTGAGATTGTATTTTTTGGCTTCGTAGTGAACCATGACAAAGACTGAAAAAAAGTACATAACAGCAGGAAAAAGACTGATAAGCATTATGCGGGAGTATGGAATACCTGTCAGTTCGGCCATAATAAAACCACCTGCACCCATGATGGGCGGCATAAACATCCCTCCTATGGAAGCCGCAGGTTCTATAGCTCCTGCAACATGAGGTCTAAAACCGGCTTTTTTCATCATGGGAATGGTAAAAGCTCCTGTGGATACTGTGTTGGCTATGGCGCTTCCAGATATAGAGCCAAACAGCCCGCTTGCGATAACAGATACTTTTGCGGGCCCTCCAATCTTATGTCCCACTGCGGCTAAAGGAAAATCTATAAAAAATTTCTGTGCTCCTGATTTTTCTAGAAAAGATCCAAATAGTACAAACAAAATAACATAAGTGGCAAGAACATTAGCCATTATCCCAAAAATACCGTCACTCCTATAAAAAATTGTTGTGCATAACTGAGGGAATGTATCTCCCGCATGAGATATTAAATCAGGGAGAATATGCCCGTAAACTCCAAAAAAAAGCATAACAGCACCCAATATAACAAAAACAGTTCCTACGACTCTTCTTGCGATCTCGATTCCTAAGAGTACGCCTATAACAGCAACATAAGTATCCAGAGCTGTTTCGGCGCCTGTTCTGTAATTAATAGCTTCAAAATTATGTATCCAATATGAAATTGTGGCTAAAGATAAAATAATCAGGATATAATCAAATGCTCTTTTGATTTTACTTTTAGATTTATATAAAAGAAAAATCAGCACATATGTAATTATTACGAATATTCCGCGGTGATATTGTGTAGAAGCAGGCTTTAGGACAGCCGCATATGAATAAAAAAGAACTAAAGTAACTGCGCAAATATCAAATATTATTTTTTCAGCTTTATTTAATTCGCTGTACATAAGAAACCTGAATAATTCATAAAAAATGTCGATACATCATGTAATATTTCTAATACCACAGCTTCACCTGCCACGCCTACCATCTAAGGCAAACTTGACTCGTGAATTAACCAGGTAAATTAATCTTATTTTAGAATTCCTTTTTCTTTCCAGAATCGTATAGCGCCAGGATGCATAGGAGTTATTATCCCTTTTATCCCCTTTTCAATGCTCATCTCTTTAAATGTTTCTTTCTGGCTTACCATATGAGCCAAGCCCTCTTTTGTGTAAACAATTGAAAGAAGTTTATATACAAGATCTTCAGGAGTCTTGGTGTTTGCAACCAATAGTGTTGAGTCCTGAAAGGATGGAGTATCAACGTCTACTCTTTTGTAAGTATTTGCAGGAACTGCAAGTTTTGTAAAATAAGGATATTTTTCATAAAATCCATATTTTTCTGCATCTGCATCAAGGTCTAAAAGGTCAATATCCTTTGTCTGAGCTGCCATCATAACTGCACCGCTCGGATAAGCCGTGAAAAGCCAGAAAGCATCCAGTTGATTATTCCCAAAAGCCGAGGCTGCATCATTATAGCCCATTGCATTTCTTTCAATTTTATCCCAAACTCCTAAGTGGCGGAAAAATAACTCGCAGTTTGCAAAAGCACCTGACCCTGCATTTCCTACACCCACTTTTTTACCTATCAAGTCTTTAACACTTTTTATGCCAGAGCTTTTTTTTACGACTAATTGCGCAGGAGCGCCATAAAGATAACATACAGCTAATACATCCTTATATTCTTTCTTATCATTTTTCATTTGGCCATTTTCGCCGAGCCAGACATGTCCTGAATAGACAACGCCAAAATGAGATTTGCCTGAGTTTATTTTTCTTAAGTTCTCTACTGATCCGCCCGAAGACTGAGCCTGAATTTTATAATCTTCTAATTCCTTAATCGGATCGTAAACCTGTATGGCATTTGCAACAACCTGGAAAGTACCTCCTGCTGGCCCCCCGCTGA
This sequence comes from Candidatus Aminicenantota bacterium, assembly GCA_030617525.1. GTDB lineage: Bacteria > Acidobacteriota > Aminicenantia > Aminicenantales > Aminicenantaceae > JAUWVG01. The sequence goes on from JAUWVG010000151.1 coordinate 3,027, forward strand.
ATACGATTCTTATTTTTGCTTTTGTAAATACGTTTTGTGAAAAGAGAAAAAAAAGAGCTGTGATGATAAATAGTGCAGTAAATAATAATTTAGAAGATTTGTGTTTCATTGATAGACCTCTTTCCATGTCGCTGTTCTTGAACTATTTTTTTTTGGCCCAGACCAAAAGCCCATACCCTCTCTGAAAAAAGAAAATGTTGTCCAGCCGTGTGATAAGCCAGACAAATGGGTAGATATATGAGTACATTCGGAAAGCCTTTTTTCTTGAGCTGAATTCATCGGATGTTGTTGGCCGGATGTGCCCATCTCTCAAACCTATGGGGTCTTTCGGCCGGTAGAGTTTGATATACAAAAAATTCAAAAGGAGTTCCAGAAACTCTGAGAAAAATCGAGAAAAGGATTTGTGTTGAGTTGGAGAAAACCCAGAACGGTCCAGTTTTTTTTTGAGGTTCTTGAGGCTGTAGCCCTCTCTTTTGTGTCCGTAGAATTCCAGCTTCATTCCGAGGAAAGGGCGCAGTTTATGGAGGATGAACACCCTTCCAGTGCGGGGTGTGGCCAACAGCAGCTCTCCATCCTTTTTGAGGATGCGGTTGATTTCTTCCAAACATCCTAAATCGTTGTCCAGATGCTCGAGGTAGTCTAGGCTGACCACCTTGTCGAAAGATTTGTCTTTGAAAGGAAGCCCGTCCGCTCCAAGCTGCACAACGTGGCTGTTGAGCAAGTCAAGAGAGGTTTTGCAGTTGACAAAATCCAGGTCGGCACTCACCCAAAGCCCGCCCTTTTTTCGCAGAAAATAACTGAGGATGCCCTGTGCACTTCCCAGATCGAGGACAACGTCAGTGGGCTTGATATCGAGATGTTTTTCGAGCAGCTTGAGTTTTTCCCTCTTTTTGAGGGACCTTTTCACCATCTGTAGCTGCCAGGGTTCTCCATTCATGAGGGAGGATTATATCATAATGTTGACTAAAAAAGAGGATACATTTATGATGGGAATCAAATGAAATATGAGAATGTGATTGTCGGATCTCTCGAAACAAACTGCTATATCATTTACTGTGAGGAGACTCTCGAGTGTGCGGTTATGGACCCCGGTGCAGAGCCCGAAAAGATATTCCGGGCCATAAATGAAAATAATCTCAAGCCTGTGGTCTTGATCAATACACACGGCCATGTGGATCATATCGGGGCGAATAAGGATGTCAAAGAGAGATATGATATCCCCCTTTTGATTCATTCTGCGGATGTCCCCATGCTTAAGAGCATTCTTCAATCCGGTCTCGCTTTATTCCTTGGAGCGAAGACTTCCCCTCCTCCCGATCGGCTGCTCGAAGAAGGGGATGAAGTGAAAATCGGCACCAGCTCTCTGAAAGCAATCCACACTCCCGGCCACTCCCCTGGAAGTCTGTGTTTTATCCAGGATGAACTTCTTTTTTCCGGTGACACTCTTTTCTGTGGAGGTGTAGGGCGTACGGATCTGCCGGGAGGATCATGGGATAATATGATGGATTCTATTCGAAATAAAATCCTGACATTATCCGATGAGACCCTTGTATTGCCAGGCCATGGTCCTCATTCGACCGTCGGCCAGGAACGCAATATGAATCCGTTTATCCGATGAAAAAGCCTCCAGCATCGCCTGAAAAATCCCTTCAGGTTTTTCTCGAGTATCTGTCCGTCGAGAAAGGGCTCTCTTCGAATACATGCCAATCTTATGCCCGGGACATTCAAAAGCTTTTAGATTTTCTTGAGGGACAGAAAATCAACTGGCAGAAGGCTGTCGATAAGGATTTGGTCAAATTTATCCATTTCCAAAGCCGGTTGGGGCTGTCCGCCAGGTCTTTGGCTCGGCTTATTTCCTCTCTGAGATCGTATTATTCCTTTTTTATTTTAGATGGGATTATAAAGGTCAGCCCTACTGTCAATCTGTCGGCCCCCAAACTCTGGTTTTCCCTTCCAAAATTTTTGTCGGTCAAGGATGTCGAACTTCTCCTCCAGCAGCCAAATGAAAAGAAGGTCAAGGGCGTAAGAGATAAGGCCATGCTGGAGCTTCTCTATGCCACAGGACTGCGGGTTTCGGAGCTTGTCTCTCTCAAAAAGAACGATGTTAACCTGGAAAGCGGATTTCTTATCTGTAAAGGCAAGGGAGGCAAAGAGAGGATTGTTCCTCTAGGGAATTCTTCTTCTAGGGCTATAATAAAATATTTGGAAGAGGCCAGGCAGAAATTTTGGAAAAAAGAGACCAACACTCTTTTTCTCACTTCACACGGCGGAGCCTTTACCCGGCAGGGTTTCTGGAAGATGCTGAAGGAATATGGGGAGCAAGCCGGTTTGACGCAGAAGATCAGTCCTCATATACTTCGCCATTCCTTTGCAACACATCTATTGGAGCGCGGAGCCGATCTCAGGTCCGTTCAGCTCATGCTTGGTCACAGCCAGATCACAACCACTCAAATCTACACTCATGTGACCAGAAAACATCTCCGAAAAGTCTACGATAAATTCCATCCCCGCGCCTAAATCTTCATTGTAAGCACCTCCAACTCCATTAGTCAAAATGCGAGTTCTGTAAAGTGATAAGAAATCACGTTGCGTTTTTCTAAAAGGGGCGGTACCCGGCACGGAGTATCTTTCCCTACGCGAAGACCCTCCCACCGCGCCACCATCCACATTCGTATGTGATGGGGGTAGAATACGTAAGGGTTCCGTCCGGCTCTAAAATAAATATGGAAAAGCCATGCCTGCTCGTCCTCTGATACGGAGTTGGAGGTGCTTATGTGTTTCATTCTAGTGTTGACACCACGAGAGATCTCTGTTAAGTTTACTGTTCAGTTTAATAAGTAAACTCTATAGTTTAGCTGATGAACTGCGAGGTATTGATAATGGCAAAAAAATACTCACGTGATGAAAGAAAAAAACATAGAACAGAGGACAACCGGCTTTTTATCCTTGCGGCTGCAGAAAAAGTGTTTTCCCAGAGGGGTTATTCCCTGACGACAGTGGATGAAATCGCGGCTGAAGCTCAGTTCTCCAAAGCGACACTCTACAGATACTTTAAGAGCAAAAGGGATATATTTTTCGATGTCATTCTGAATTCCTTTGATGAAGTTGTACAAGAATTGGAGGAGCTCAGGAGCAAAGATTTAAGTGCTGAAGAAAAGCTCAAAGAACTAATCCAGTTGCTCCTTCAGGTCTTTTCAAAAAAGAAAAGTGTCTCCCGGATTTTTTATACAGAAAAAGATGCGATGAAGAAAATATTGGGCATGGACCCGAA
>JAUWVG010000047.1 GCA_030617525.1 Candidatus Aminicenantota bacterium
AGGCAGCGGTTCCTGCGCAGCTGCTGTTACGTCTATCCTCAAGAACTATACAGATAAAAAAGTGACGGTGAGAATGTCCATGGGCAGTGTCATCGTCGAATGGGATCAAGAAAAAGTCTATCAGGCAGGGCCTTCAGAGATCGTTTTCGAAGGGAACTACCTTCAGTAGGTTAGCCTGAGTAATCCAGGCAAGTCTCTCTACTTTAATACGAAAAGGTGATGCCAATCCCCAATATCATAGTATTGAGATTATATCTTTCTGTGATAGGAAGCCCGAGAACAGTTTCCACTTTTTGTCTTTCTTTACCCATTGCATTGGCATAAACAAAATCAATCTGGATCCGACCCGACCTATAACCAATCCCTCCAAGAAGAGTGATCTTATCTACATCGATGTTCACAAAATCCAGCGTCTCCTCCGGTGTGGCCCAACGGTCCATCGCAATTCCACCACGTAGAGCCAAAATCGGTGAAACCCAGTATTCAGCACCCACGCTCCAGATAAGGATATTTTTAAAATTCATGGGCTCTATGGTCTTCTGGTCACCCAGTAGAGGAATATTTTTTAAGGTTTTTTCAATGTTATCCAGAGCTGACCACATGGTGTACTGGACACTTGTAGATAAAAGGAATTTTTCAGACAGTTTGTAGGATAAACCCAGGTTAAAATCCCAGGGAAGGTTGAATTGAGTTTCTGATGACAGGTTGGCTTCGAATGATCCCAGTACTGGGATTTCCATTGGAACCGTCGTCTTTCCTGACAATTTCATTTCGGCCGGGCCTCTAACACCCAAACCGATCCTCAACTTCTCATTTGGCCTCAGCATCAATCCGAATCCCAATGATAAAGCCGACCCATTCTCTTCCGTTTTGACAGTACCGATATTCTGTAAAGTTCGCGTATCTTCAATGATGCCACGATAGAGATTGAGATTGAATCCAATCGAGATTTTCTCATTTACCTGATAAGCCAAGGTTGGAGTTAAGGAGATGATCCCCATGTAAGATTTCAGATGCAGCCCTAAGCTGCTGTCGTTCCACTCCACTCCCCCTCCGGCATAGGGAGCATACGCTCCAAAACCAAGAGTTAATCTTTCGGAGGCTTTAAAAGTGAAAAAGATCTGAGGGAGAGAGAAAGTGGATTTGCTCTGCAAATTGTATCCTAAGGAATCTGAATATTCGTGCGTCGGCCAGATGTTGAATCCATTGATGGATAGGGCAAAATTTTTCTGCTGGAAGGCCAATCCTGCCGGATTCTAAAAGATGGCGCTCGTGTCATCCGCTATTCCAGTAAATGCTCCTCCTATAGCAATGGCTCGACATCCGATAAGAGTGTTGTTCCATCCTCCGCCCCACAGTCCAGAAGCGGTCAAAGTTAAACACACAAAAATGACAAAAAGTTTTTTCATCATTCCTATCTCCTTACTCAGAATTCGAATCTGGCTAAATGAATATCAAAAACTTAAAACCTGGATAATTCACGAGTCGAGTTTGCCGTAGATGGTAGGCGCGGTGGGTGAAGCTGTGGTATTTCACCGCGAACCCACCGCAACACCCCAGATGCGGTAAAATCGTCTTGCCCGGAGGGGAAAAAATGTCGATTATAATAGAATATAACAATAGGGAGAACAAAGTTATTTGTGTGCTCACTGACAAAACCCAGGTAAACTCATGATATTATATATTAAGTGAAATATTGACATTTTTTATGAATTATTCAGGAAAGGAGTTGTCAAGATGTCCCCATTTTTGTGTTTTTTGGCTTCAGGGGCTCAAGAAGGGCCTGGTTAAAGACTTCATCAATCCTTTCGACAAAAATAAATTCGATATCCTTAATGACCTTCTTCGGGATATCAATCAGATCTTTTTTACTCGCAAGTGGGAGAATAACTTTTTTAACGCCCGCACGCTGTGCCGCCAGAACTTTTTCTTTGATCCCTCCAACAGGAAGAATATTGCCTCTGAGTGTTATCTCTCCTGTCATGGCCACATCCCATTTGATCCTCCTGTTAGAAAACACCGAGAGAAGAGCCGTGGCCATGGTCACACCAGCAGACGGTCCGTCCTTAGGAATTGCTCCTTCAGGAATGTGAATATGAAAGTCATTTTTGGAAAATATTTGCGAATCTATCCCATAATCCTTGGCATGGGTCCGCGCATAACTCAGTGCAGCCTGGGCTGATTCTTTCATCACATCACCTAAAGATCCTGTCAGTGCCAAAGTTCCTTTTCCTTTCATCATCGTGGCCTCGACAAATAGGATCTCCCCCCCTGCCGCCGTCCATGCAATCCCTGTGGCGACCCCAACATGATCTGTCTTTAAAAGCTGATCACGAAAAATCTTGGCAGGTCCAAGGTATTTTTCAACATTTTGAGAGGTTATCCTGGATAAGGTTTCCCGCCCTTCTGCCACCCTTCTCGCCACCTTTCGGCAAATGGAAGCCATTTCTCTTTCCAAGTTCCTCACTCCCGCCTCTCGGGTATAGAGAGAAATAATTTGCTTTATGGCTCCTTTTGTGAAGGAAATCCTTTTTTCGTTGAGAGCATGTTCTTTTATCTGTTTAGGGACCAAATGCCGCAGCGCAATCTGCAGTTTTTCTTCCTCCGTGTACCCCGGAAGATGCAGAATTTCCATTCTGTCGCGAAATGCCGGCTGGATCGGATCAAGAAGGTTTGCTGTCGTGATAAACATGACGTTTGACAGGTCATAGGGAACACCTAAATAATGATCCCGGAAAGAATTGTTCTGTTCAGGATCAAGCACTTCCAGAAGAGCCGATGAAGGATCCCCTCGAAAATCAGCACCAATCTTATCCACTTCATCCATCATAAAAACGGGATTGTTTGAACCTCCACGCCGAATCCCCTGGATGATTCTTCCTGGCATCGCGCCCACATACGTTCTTCTGTGTCCACGAATTTCAGCCTCATCTCTGATCCCTCCAAGTGAAATACGCATAAATTCCCTGCCTAGTGCTCGCGCAATAGAGCGGCCCAACGAAGTTTTCCCAACTCCGGGAGGACCCACAAAACAGAGGATGGGGCCTTTAATTGTCTTAGAGAGCTTCCGAACTCCGAGGTACTCCAGTATGCGTTCTTTGACCTTGTCCAGACCATAATGATCTTCATCCAAAATGGCTTTTGCCTTGCGAAGGTCTAGATTATCTTTTGTGCTTTTGTTCCAGGGCAAAGAAAACATCCAGTCCAGATAGTTCCTGACGACGGCTGTTTCTGCAGACTCGGGGTGCATCTGGCCGAGTCGGTTGATTTCCTTTTCTACCTCTTCTCTTACTTCTTTTGTGACTTTAAGCTTTTTGAGTTTTTCCTGGTAATTCTTAATATCCTCTTGAATTTCGCTGCCTTCTCCCAATTCTTTCTGAATAGCCTTGAGCTGCTGTCTAAGAAAATACTGTTTCTGAAGCTTATCCATCTCTCCTTTGGCCTCAGTGCTGATCTTAGATTGGACATCCAGGAGTTGGAGTTCTTTTGTCAACTTTTCATAGACCTTTTTCAGACGATTGAACGGTTCAATGATTTCTACGAGCTCCTGGGCTTCCTCAATTTTTAAGTCTAAAGTGGCCGCAGCCAGATCTGCCAGCCTACCCGGTTCATCCACATTGGCGGCAATGATCATTATCTCAGGCGGTACATTTTTTCCCAGAGTGGACGCTTCATCGAGTCCATCTCGGACATTCCGGATCATTGCTTCAACCTCGATCGGTTCCCTCTCTACTTCAGCTTCACGAATGACCTTTATTTTTGCGGAATAATAGGGTTTTTCCTCATCCAATTCTCTCACTTCTGCCCGGACAAGACCCTGCGCCAAAATTCTGACTCGTCCATCCGGGAGTTTCAGCATTCTCATGACCAGTGCAACCGTTCCCATCTTGTACACATCCTCACTTTTGGGTTCTTCGATCTCCATGTTTTTCTGTGTCAATAGAAGAATCATTCGGTGAGTCGAAAGGGCATGATCAATGGCATTTTTTGATTTTTCTCTCCCGACAAACAAAGGCACCACCATGTAGGGGAACACAACAATATCCCTGAGCATAAGAACAGGCAGGTCCTTTGGGATGTTCAGTTTCTGGCCTTGATCTTCTATAATGTCTTCAAATTCTTCAACAATATCATCGTCTTTTTTTGCCATTTATTCCTCCGTAGGATCCTTTTTTTTTTCGATTTTCAGGACGACATCCCTATCTCTTCTTGTCCGATGTTTCCTTAAAATAATGGTCAGTATTCCATTTTCAAGCGTAGCCTTTGCCTTTTCGGGTTCGACAGTACTCGGCAAAAAAATGAATCGGCGAAAAGTCCCATACTCTCTTTCAAGTCGCAAGAACTTGAATTGAGAATGGGGAAAATTTTCCTTCTTTATTCCTTTCACTTCGATACGGCTGCTGTAGAGGAGAATGGTTATTCCACTCTGGTCAACACCCGGAAGCTCCACTTCGACAATAAGATCTTCTCCTCTCTCAGAGATATCAACACGGGGCACCCAGCTCTCATCCAGTCCAAGCAGCTCTTTATTCTGAATAAAAACCTCTCCTGAAATTCTGTTGATTTCCGCTTTAATCTTGATGATGCGAGAGACAGGCTTGATTGTCTTAACCATGATGATTCGAAACGATATATTCGGACATAAAGATTAGTCTGTGCGTAAATAATTCCGTCTTATAAAAGCTTTTCCAGTTCCTTCTTGAATTCTTTGACATCCTTAAACTCTCTATAGACAGAAGCAAACCTGACATAGGCCACTTTGTCGAGAGATTTCAATTTGTTCATAACATACTTTCCAATCTCTGCAGCACCGATTTCCTTCTCCGGACGTTCCTGCAGCATATTCTCGACCTCTTCGACAATCCCTTCTAACTCTGATAAGGGGATCGGTCTTTTCTCACAGGATCTTAAAATTCCCCGCAGGAGGTTTTCAGAGCTGAAACGCTGCCTTCTGCCATCTTTCTTGACTACCATATAGGGAATTTCTTCGATTTTTTCATACGTCGTGAATCTTCTCTGACAGGAAAGACACTCACGCCGTCTGCGAATAGCGAAGCCGTTTTTGCTATCGCGAGAATCTATGACTTTGCTTTCCCGATGATCACAGTATGGACATATCATTGTTTTTTCCCTTCTCCCATTCTTTAATTCCGAATGGTAGCACCATATCATTGACAAGTCAATGTGATCCCATTTTTCCATGTTGAAATTCTTGGGGAAATCCATTATCATGTCGCTGTTGCTGGGAAGTCGTCCAACGGCAGGACACATGACTCTGGATCATGGAATCGGGGTTCGAATCCCTGCTTCCCAGCCATTCTTTAATCCAGGGAATCTTCGAGAGATTTAAACCATTTTCTGTATTGTCTTTATTCTCACCGTTAGGCAAACGTAGGCGATTTTAGGCACAAAACGTCACCGGGCCGGTGATGAGACGATAAGTCTGCATTTTGGATTGGATAGACGCGCTGGATTCAAAATCCAGTTCGAGTGTGGGTTCGGCTTTTTAAAGATAAAAGCTTGCTTACTGCCACTGTCCTGTAGTATAAAAATAACAAGCTTGTAGAAGTCAAAAATTGTTAGCCCTGAGTTTAACATTCTTATGGGGAGAATGAAATTATGAAACATCACACAAATCGTTATTTATTGGCATTATTGTGTCTTTTTATTGGCCTGTCGCTTTTTGCCACTGCCTCAGGACAGATAAAGAGGCAGACTGTTAGAAAACCTTTAAAATTAAAACTGCCCGATCTAACCGTATCTGTTACATGCCCTAAAACGGCTTACGCAGGACAGGATCTGAGAAAATCCATCAAAGTTAAGATATCCAATATCGGAACCGCCGAGGCAAAAAATTTTGCAGTGGATATTTTTATTGCAAAGGATAAGTTGGATCCAAAACAGCCTCTCGCTTTTTCCCCAAAGTTTAAGCCCTATGTCCTTCTGCAGGGCGGGCAGGAGCACATCCGAAATTTGGCGGCGGGAGCAACCACCTGGGTGACGCTGCGGGGACTGAACAAGATCCCAGCAGACACTCCTTCGGGAAAATATGTAATCGGTGTTTTTGTAGATAATCCTAGGTTAGTCAGAGAAATGCTGGACAACAACAACCTCGATTGGGGAAATATTCTGATCTCACCGCATATTTCCAACGTTGCCCAATCCTTTTCTTTTCAGATCGCGCCAATACGGGAGATTGATATTTCAGGAAACGGATTTGGATTCTTCCAGGGAAACAGGATCCTAAAAATGGGGTCATACACCCTGTCCCCTCTTTCGGGAGGATGGCACATCAACGAAATCTGGTGCAGTTATCCAGGTGGGGTTCCCCACGGTGAACACTATTCCGTATATATCATGAATGGAGGAAATATCATCTCCAACCAGTTTGACTTTTTCCTGAAAATGATCATCTTCCAGGGGGAATTCATCCCCTTTGACGGACCGGCCGGAGCGTCGTTATCCGTAGGCGGAATGATGATGGGCTCTTCTCAGGGACAGAAAAAGCTGATGTTCGGAAGCACAGAAGCACAGGTTCAATCCTGGAACAACTCCGTCATTCAATGCACCATCCCCAGTCTTCCGCCAGGCACATATAACGTTTATATCAAGAAAAATGGAGTAACGATCTCAGGAGTCGTTCACTTTACCATCACATCCAACTGAGAAGCACGCAAATTCCGCTTATTATAATTACGGTCAGAAGACATGGATCAGGGGGCTTGATTGCTTGAAGGGAAAAAAGGTGTTTCTTACAAACTATTTTTTCTGATTTCCTTCATTCTTTTATTTTCACTATCCTTAATCCAGGCTCAAGAAGCCGTATCTGAACTAATTATTCATTCCCCGATCGCTGATTTTGAGCACGGCCGGGTAATCGAATTCAGAGCAGAGTCCGCTACGGATATAGATGGAGTACATCTCTATTTCCGTTATGAGGGAATCACTGAATTTCAGGTGAGGAGTTTCGAAAGGGAAGAAGGACAAAGCTTTTTTTTTCTCTTTGACACGTCTCAGCTCCCAGGTCTCGAGTTCGAATACTACCTGGAAGCTCAGAAGGAAGACCGGATTATTCGTCTTCCTGAAAACGCTCCGACAGATGTTTTTCGGGTTATTGGGGAAAGCGTAGAATCACTGCCTGATATTCCGGAGGAATTTCCTGCCGTTAAAGAGGAGGCAGCCAAGTCAAGATTCAGATTGCCTGTCAGTATTACGGGAAGCATTGAAACAAGGCTCCGTGATCCACAAGCCAATCCGGGTGATACAAAGACCATGGCCAATGGAAACATCCGCATGTTTACTACTTATAATAAAAATGATCTGGGTGTAAATTTTGATTCCAATTTCAGATATACAAATACCCCTTATGAGGGGCCGAAAAACATGGATCTATCTAACATGTTTCTTTCCATAACCAAGGGAAGTCACACTCTTACAGCCGGAGACATCAATATCAATGAGTCCGAGTACACAGTATCAGGTCTCGGCCGGAGGGGTATGGAGTATTCTTTCAATAATCAAAAAGCATATTTCCATGTATTCAACGTCAATACACAACAGCCCGTAGGTTTCCAAGGATTTGGTTTTCCCAAAAGCCAGATCGGCATTTTGGGAGGGGCTGTCGGTTATAAATTCTTCAACAATGCCATTTCTCTGAAAGCTATTTATTTAGGAGGAAAGGATGACCCCGGACTTGGAGGGAACGTCGGATTTGATTCATTTACCCAAACAAGAAAAGGTTATGTGATCGCGGTTGTGGAAGAAATCATGCTTTTTCAGAATAAACTGGTCCTGAATGGTGAGTTAGCACGAAGCGAATATGATGGTGACCTAAATGACGGACAGGATGCCCTTGCAGACAATGCTTGGCGTTTCGGAGGGAATGTTGCGGCAGGAATATTTTCTTTTGGCGGGAATTACCGCCATATCGGCAAAGACTTTAATCCAATCGGCTATCAGTACTTCACAAACGACAAAAAAGGATATGATACAAATTTGGGATTGAATCTCGGCAAGCTTGCACTCAACGGTACATATGCGTTCACAAGGGATAATGTAAAGAGTGATCCGGCCGAAGCAACAACAAATAACAACAATTTAAACAGCAGTCTCATGTGGATGGTCTCGGATAAGGTTTCGTTCAATTTCGGTTACAGCCGGAACAAACAGAATACTTCGTTCCTGCAGGGATTAATCCCATTCAGCCAGGACAACCTGACCGACCAGTTCATGGGTTCACTCAGCATGATGCTCAGCGGGGCTGCGAATATTTCTCTATCCGTGACAAACTTGGATATGAGCAGCAAGAACAACCCTCAGATGGACAATCTGAACCTGACGGTGAATATGGGCGGTTCACTCCGAGCTGGAAATTTTCTGGCGATTATGCCTTCTTTTTCATATTCGGAAATGACCAATAAATTCATGGATGAGACCACTCGGACTTATAATACTTTTTTTAATGCAGAGCTGAATTTCATCCAGCAGGTTCTGTCCCTTTCTTTTAGCGGGTCATATACAAAATCAGAGGGAGGCCCCATGACAAACAGCAACACGTTTAATATCATGGGCAATCTCAACCTCAATCTTCAGAAAATCATCAAGGTGGGAAATATCACTCTATCACTAAGGGGAAATTACAACAGAATGAAGATGGCAACTATAACTAATGAATTTTTCACTCTCATGCTGCAAACGGATATTTCATTTTAAGAGAAAGATAAAATGAAAGTGCTTCAAACATTTCTTGGGAAGAAAATGATTATGACAAGGATATGGATTATCTTTCTATTGGTTCTGGTGATGGGAGCAGCTCATCTTGCCTATGCCGGCAGTATTTCTTATACCCCCTCTTCCCCCAATGTTGAACAGGACGTTGTTTTTACTCTATTACCCAGCGGGAAGCCGAGTACTGTCAACTGGGATTTTGGAGATGGAGCTACGGCAGTGGGAGGACTTGTTGTGAATCATAAGTATTTAAGTCAGGGAACTTATACGGTTCGCGCCACTTACGGGGGATTAGCGGCACCTTTTGTCACGGATACTACAGCGATAACCATCAAGGAGAACAGGAGAATTGAATACACTCCCTCCAACCCTCGGATCAATAAACCCATAACATTCAAAGCGGTGAATTTCCTGTCCAGTCAGGTGCAGTGGGATTTCGGAGATGGGACTGTTATCAGCAGCGGATTTCACACAGCAGGAGCGATCACTCAGACACATACTTACACGAATTCGGGTGTCTATACGGTCAGGGTCAGGGATTTCGGCGGAGCCTCGGTTGTTGCCATCACAACCACTCTGACTGTCACAGATGCGGCCAGTATCACATTCCAGCCGGCTCAACCCAGAGTAGGAGAGCAGGTTACATTTACGGCCGCCAACTTCTTTTCCAACACGCTGATCAGATGGGATTTCGGAGATGGGATGGTCCAGAATGATAATTCTCCGCCGGTGATCACCCACACTTTTAACCACCAGGGAACATTCATGGTACACGCCTATGATGGGGGCGGGACGGTTTTAACTGCGTCCTTGACAATCCTGATCTACCCTCTGGCGACGATTACGTTCTCCCCCAGTGACCCGCGCCCTGGAGAGACTGTCTCGTTTGTTGCCAATAATTTTTTCTCCAATACTCTGATACGCTGGGATTTCGGGGATGGAACTATCGAAAATGATTCATCTCCCCCGGCGGTTTCCCATTCCTTCAGTAATCCGGGGGTCTATACTATCCGGGCCTATGATGGAGGAGGCGCAACTATCACAGCAGCCGCACTGATGAGCGTGCTTCCTCCCCGAGTCATCAGCCATTCTCCCCAGAACCCAAGATACGGAGAAATGGTTGTTTTTTCCGCTGTCAATTTTCTCTCGGCCAGCATTCTGTGGGATTTCGGAGACGGAACTCCTCCTTTTCAGGGAGGGAGCCAGGCCAATCATGTTTATCAGAATGATGGATTCTACACGGTAACGGCCAGTGACTTCCGCAACGGGGGCCCGATCCCTGTTACAAAGCAGATCGGAATTGTTCCACAACGGGGGCCAAGAGCGCCCTTTTCCATTTCT
>JAUWVG010000206.1 GCA_030617525.1 Candidatus Aminicenantota bacterium
AGTGTGTCCAATCGAGCATCATCAAATCCTTCCCCCAAATACCTGCCTGTGGCAATGAGCAGACGTTCTTCTTTATCAGGAATATTTTCTAATTGCTCATTTAGAGCTTGACGTTGCTTCTTTCCCATCCCTCCCTTAAACACAATGACATTTTTGATGAAAGGCAAAAATTTCTCAGCGAACATTTCAACATGTTCTCTGCGTTCTGAAATTAAGAGAGGAGATCTTTTTTCTTCAGCTATAGACTTCACTATATCCTCAAAAATGTGAGCATTTCTTGTTTTATCCTTGATCAATGCTTCATATATTTCGTGAATGGTCGGGTCTTTATCCTCAAAACGTTGTGGCATTTTGAATCCGGTTTTACGAAAAATCACCTGATGAGAGAATGGATGTGTTGCAACTCCTTGTTTTGCAGTGACAAGATATCTTATAGGACCACACTGCATGAATATGATGGGATGGTGCCCGTCCTTTCTCGTAACAGTGGCTGATAATCCTGTCACATACTTCGCATTGCATTTGCGTACTACTTTTTCGAAGCTATTTGCTGAGATATGATGGCACTCATCGATGATAATTTGGCCATAATTGCCAACTATTTCGTCCACTGTTCCTTTTCGCCGCAAGCTTTGAATAATTGCGATATCAATAAATCCGCTCGGCTGCCTCTTGCCGGCTCCAATCATCCCAATTTTTTCAGATTCCAGATTTAAGAATTCAGAAAGTTGAACCCGCCACTGATCGAAGAGTTGCCTTCGGTGGACTAAAATCAATGTATTGACGGCTCTCTCAGCTATTATTTTTGCGGCGATAACAGTTTTTCCAAATGCAGTAGCTGCCGCAAGGACTCCTACGTTATGAGCACGCAATTTTTCAACTGATTCCTCTTGTTCCAGCCTTAATGTGCCAAAAAAATCAACCTTGATTGGGGTTCCTGTAGTTCGTTCATCTATTTGAGAAATCTTGATTCCAAGAGATTGGCTTAGCTCCAAGATTTCTTCAAGACATCCTCTCGGAAGACCTATGTGCTTTGGAAAATCTTCCGCACAGGAAATCACCCGCGGTTTTCCATATGTGGAAAGCCGCATAGCCTGAGCCTTGTAAAATTCCGGATTCTGAAATGCAGCCAAGTGAATAAGCCGGTTTCGGAAGGCTGGAGATAGACCTTTTTTTTCTATATAAATTAAATTCCCCAGTATCAGGCTGATCTTTTTTGGAATTGGGCCGGGAATCGGAAATTTTTTGTCGCCTCGATGAGAAACTATCTTCCAAGGTTCGTAATCTCCTTCCTCAACAACATTGATACGCGCTCCGATGATTTTTCCATCATAGCTGGCCTTCTCCACAATTCTCTCAATTTCCTTCTTGCTCATACGGATAACAGTTGAAAGAAATGCCCACTGATCAGGATATGGATTAAAGCTTCCATCCAAAAACAATGTATTTCCCCTCTCACGAGGTTTTGCTTGAAGAGGAAGTGCTATTAGACTTCCAAAACCTCCGCCTGGTAAGAAATCTTGGCTCGGGAATAATCGATCATAAGAATCGAAACCAACTTCCGGGCGCTTATCTAGAGTCTCGGTCAGCAAGAAAGATCCCAGACGACGAGCCATCACAGCAGGAATCGGTTCAAAAAAGAAAATCCAGGCGTGAGCGCCTTTACCAGAACGGGATCGCTCAACAGCAACAGGAATACTATATTCTCTACAGGTTTCAATGAAGCCGGATATCTCCTCCTTCCAAGTCTCTTTATCAAAGTCAGCAGCTAGAAAATAACATGTATTGTCAGACAGTAGTGGATAAATCCCCACGACAAACTCACGCTTTGAAACAGAATGATGGGAATCCCCTGGATCGAATCCCTTAAGATGCTTTCTGATCACAGACTCAGCAAGTGGGAGAAAGTCGCGAGCAGGGCACTCTCCACATTTTATTTCTGGTTTTCGACAAATGCCCTTAACCCACTCATTACGACAGGCAGGCTGGTAGCCGGTTTTTCCACTCCGTGAGCTTTCCCATCTTCGAGCATAAATATCTTCCCTGCCTCTAAATAGGGAGCGATATAAGGTAATCTTTTCAGAAGGGGAAGAATCTTTCGTAATATTAGAATGAAGAAATAAGGACGCTGATTCTCTAATCTGTAACTCCGAATCTTGTTTATGTCGGAGCTCTTCCAGCTCAGTAATTACTTTTTCGCGCTCAGCATCTAATTTTTTAAGCCGACTCTCGGCATTAGTAATAAGCCTTTCAATTTCCTTGGCATCCACGTTAGGCTCTTTTTTTATTTGGCTATCTCCACCGCTTCCTACCGGCTATTAATAGTCGATTCTAGATCCAAAAGGATATCCAAGATTTCCTGGAATGAGGGGGATTTTTCGAACATCATTATTTGCATTTTTTCGTAGTCCTTCTGTAACTCCGGGAGACGAAAATCAGGCGGGAGAAGGCGCAGTGAACCCGGCCTGGCATCATCATATTTTGCCCAGCCGCATCGGAAGAACAGTTTTTTATGATGCGCCACAGCTTCCAATAAGTCATAATTTTGTAATGCGTTATCTCGAAAAGGACTGTGTGCTAACATTGCCAGGTCATAGTAATGGCGAGAAAAACGCAATGGGAAGGGACGATCCTTGGAACGATTTGCCTCCTGATGAAGTATGGTAGCTTTTTCCCAGAAAGTGCGTTCAGCTTTTAAAGCAATGACTTCACATTCTTGGTTTTTACTAAAAACATCGGGGAAATATTTTGCGGCATAGGGTTTAACCACAGCACTCATAGTCGGCCATGGATCTGATCGACAACCAAACTCCAATTTGACGTAGGGATCCACATAAGATCCGGATACGAGATCCACAGCACCGGGATAATTGAAGAGTAATGTCTGTCCGTCCCTATCCTGTTCATCAATAACTAATGACCACTGTTCCTTGCCATCTTTCAGATAAGATACGAATATCTCATCCAGCTTTTGCCGCAAATCCGAGTCAACAAACCGACTGCAGGCCGCAACCATCTGGCCGATCGATCGATCGCGCTGCTTATTACTTTTTATGTTAGCCAGATCGTTATCCCTTTCAAATCCGAGTAATACCCTATTCACCGTCAAATCACTATCCTCAGAAAAACGATGAATAACTTTGTAAACCTTTGATAGTGATGTCCCCCCTTTAAATACTAAATTTTCCCGCATATCGGAAAGGCTGAACAGGCACTTGAGAGTCCAACAAACCCAGAAGTCCTTTTCTACAATTAGAGGATCCAGGTTCATTCGGCTCCCGGTTTCTTCGAATAACCGCCGCCGAAAACCGGCATCGCGCACCGCTACACCGTCCAAGATTATTCCCCCTGTTTTTCCTGCTTGGATGCAATGCGGCGGACAGCTTCCCAAATCCAGTCTTCCAAGTATCGAGCATCCTTCATAAGTTTTTTACGATCGGAGTCAGAGATTTGTCGACGAAGATAGTCGATCACATTTTTATCAACCTGATCCCGCCCCATATAGCGAATAGCTTGGGTAACGAGAATACCCATATCGCTTCCGGGCTGCATCTCCCGGGGCTCTGCTCGCTTGAATATTAGGGTGCGTTTGGCGACATCGACGGTTCGGGATTTGCCGTTCGTAAGGTAAACGACCTGCGCGGGTACCTGCATCGAAAGTCCAAGCAGGTTTGCAGCCTGTGCCCCCGATGGCTGAATGCGCACACCGTTCTTCCGAGCTATCGCTTGCGCCACCTGATGTATGTTCGGACTCAGTTTGCCACCCAACTCCTCATCTTTACGCGGGAAATCGTAAATTCCAGTCGCCACGCGGCGGATGATTCCCTGAACGCGCAATCTAGAAAGAGTCTTATCTACAGAATTCCGGTCACCGAGATCAAGAAAGTCTTTGCTTGAAAATGCACAACCCCTTCCTTTCCCTCTTATTCGTGCAAGTATTTTATTATGAATAGATTGCATAATATTTCAACGACCTTTTCTGTCAGAAGTGCGACGCCGCACTTCTGACAGAATACATCGTCTGCAATTTAAATGCCAGCACTATTTTTTTTCAACAGAACGTTACCTCCCGATGAGCCAATTCCTGTGCTGGACCATGCGATGATGGACATCTTCGACGCAACTAGGGAAGGGTTTGACCGGATTGTGGTTCTTCTTGACGGCAAAGATGGGATTTTTGTAGAGGTCGTAGATCTCTTCGAGGATGTATAAAAATATTGGCACCAGCTTCCAATGATAATGATTCTACTTAAGACACCTGATTTCTGCAGGCGTTTGAGGACTTCAAGACACAGATCGTAGATCTTTTCCATTCAAAATCCTTTTCAGAAAGGAGATTTGTTTATTCGACTGAGAGAGAAGTTTTCTATATTTGGCGCGCATTTCTTTTACTTCTAAAAGATCCTTCTTTTCATCTTCTGAGAGTTTTCCTTTGTAGATAAAATTTACTTTTGAGCCCTGTCTCACAGCTAAATAAAAATATTTATGACCTCTAATATTTTTTTCCACTAGACTCCCTTTCGGTAGGTCGGCCAAAACTTTTTCATATTGTTTTTTGATACGCAATGAATTCTGAAGCTCTTCTTCTAGAACTCCTTTTAGTACTTTCATTTTTTTCTCATATTACCAAACAATTGCACATATAATTTAGCGTGTTTGGTAATTTTTGTCAAGCAGAAAAATTACCAAACACTTTAGTGATTAAGAGATTTTTGTTAGGTAATTGGCGGTTTTTGAGTTGAGATAGCACGTAAAGTTTAAACAAGATAATCCATTCTTTTTAGTCTAGAGTGATGACCTTCGACCCGAAGACGGAGACGACGGCGGATTTGCCGATTATGGTGCCGATCGCGGAGTGGGCGTGGCCATGGTAGACGTATCGGGGCTGTTGCTATTACATCAGATTTGACTGAAATTTCAGCCTATGATAAACGTAAAAGCGTCAGCAAGCCGACCAAACCATAGAGAGCAAATGAGAATTCAAAAATGTATGCCTGGACTGTATCCAAAAAGGGGGTTGGATTATGACTGTCCAATATCGGAGAGAAAAATCTATGATGCACTGGAAAAAGCTTTGCCTGGAAACTGGTACGGCTGGCATTCCCTGAAGGTGAGGACCGAAAGATTTGGGATGGCCGACAAGTGCTTCTCCTTTGTTTTACCGATGCTCTGGGAAGCGAGCTCTCTCGAGAATTTGAAAACATAAATATAACAGCCTCACCGATCGGGAAGTTTGCAGTTAAACTGCTTCGTGATAAAGGACATGAAATAAAAGAATCATATGACCCTGATTTTTGGGAACCGGTTACACTACAAGCTGCAGTAGATGGAATTCCT
>JAUWVG010000439.1 GCA_030617525.1 Candidatus Aminicenantota bacterium
AGGTATGTGCCTCAAATACGCTCTGTTCAGCTCATAATGTTGAGCATCGTTCTGTATTTAGGGATTTCCACTTCCCTTTCGATAAGGACGGGAACGTTGAGTCTCATTGTTTTGATCCCGCTCACGAACAGCCTGCCCAATTTCTACAATTTCCCGGCTTTCAGTCCTCTTCTCTTTTTCTTTTATGCCTACATATTGGGATTCCTGCTCCATCAGATCTTGCATCCGGCGCAGATGAACATGAGGAATCCCTTTTTCCTTCCTGTCGCCGGGGCTTCGGCGGTGCTCGTTATTTCTATGCTCTTAACATTTTGGCGATACACAAATTTTTTTCCCCTCTACTTGAATTCTATCTATGACTTTGCGGTGAATGTGCTGAATGTCACGGCTGGAGAGGCTCTCCGGAGGGTTTTGTTCGATTTCTTGAATTATTTGGCGGGATTCATATGGTTCGCGATTTTGATCAATGTGCTGAAGACAAAAGAAGTCATTAAAAAGGCCGTTCTAGGCCTTGGCCTTTCAACGGCCTTATCATTCCTGTTCGGTTTCATCCAGGCTTCCCGAAATCCTGAGCTGGGGAACTCGGAATTCTGGATCAACAAGAGTCAGATCAATGCTCTATTTACGGATCCCAATGCTCTGGGTGTGTATCTCACATTGGTGATTCCTCTGTTTGCCGGGGCATACTTGACCTTTGAAAAGGCGTGGAAGCCCCTGTTTGCGCTGATCATTTTGGGAGGGGTCTTCCTTATCCCACACTCAGGATCACGTAGCGGATTCTTGGGAGTGGTGGTTGTTTTTGTTCTTTTTATTGTTTTTTCGGTCAAGATCATCATTGGCCTTCATAAAAGCAAACCCCAATTGTTTAAAAAAGTGTTGCTCAGCGTTGCACTCTTGATCCTTATTATTGTTGTGACCTTTGCGATGCTTTTTTCGACAAGGGATTCGGTTCTGTCTCAAAGGATCATACAAAGTATCGAGGCGCTCACACAGTCGAATTCGTGGGCCAAAATTCTACATGGCAGGCAGCAGTTCTGGGAGTCTTCCTATCACATGATCAAAGAATTCCCTGTCAGCGGGACCGGAATCGGTACATATACGGTTGAACTCCCCAATTATTATTTGGAGCATGCGATTTTTCCGACGATGACATCCGCTTATCATCGCCATGTGCGGCCAACGGGTGCTCATGTGGATACAGCTGGGAACTATTATCTCCAGGTCGCGTCCGAACTGGGATTGGTCGGGCTGTTTTTTTATTGTTGGATTTTTTGGCTCATTATCAAAAAAATCGCTGTCGCCAACTTCAAGCAGAATTCAAACTCTGAGTGGAGACCGTTAAAAGCGGGCCTTTCGTTGGGAATCCTTGGACTGCTTTTTATTTTTCTTTTTGGTGTCCATACCTTGAGTTTCGAAATTCAATTGACCTTTTGGTTATGTGTCGGTCTTTTGGCGGCCCTTTCTTTTGATCGTAAGGAAGAATATGAACCGGGGCGGCCGCAGAAGCTCTTCATCGGTGTTTTAGTTATCCTTTTCCTGATTTTTCATGCCTTGAGTACAGTCCAGGATCTATCGCTCCAAGCTCGGACCAAAAAGTTCAGGCTGATACAAACCTTCGGCTTTTATCCTGAGGAAAAAAGCGAAAAGAGAGGAGAATTCAAATGGAGCACGAAGACTGCAGGAATTCCTGTCGTCGTTAAAAAGCCCATATTGACAGTCCCTATCCTGGCCTCGCATCCCAATATCCAAAAAGATCCTGTAAGACTAAAGGTATCCCTGACAAAAAATCTATTCAAGAAAAGGAGGTACCTTAGAGAGATCATCTTGGACAAAGAGCAGTGGCAAGATGTCAAGTTTGATCTAAGGGATGATGTCGGTTCGGAGATCCTTCTGGTGTTCGAAGTCAGCCGGACGTGGAATCCGCAGGAAGTATCGGGGACACCTGATACACGTGACTTGGGAGTCGCCATCGGAACAATCACGTTTGAAGATCTTCCCTCACCTCAAGGCATACAATCTGATGTCCAAATGAAACGCATGTTTGTTTATCAAGAGACAGATTGGATGGGCAAGTGGGGGAGGAAACTCCACTTGACAGGCAAAAGCTGGGTCAAAAATACCTTTCCTGCTGGGAATTATCTGTTTAAGATCTGGGCCAAAGGACAAAAAGCGGGAGAGGAGTGGCCGTATATGGTTGTGTGGGTCGATGATGAGATGATCGGAGAAACATGGATCCCCTCCGGTGTTTTGCAGCCTTACACTTTTCGAAAAACCTTGAAGAGAGGCCTGCACAGGATCAGTGTGGCTTTCATGAACGACTTCTACCAGGAAGACACACAAGAGGACAGGAATCTGATCCTGGGCCGTTTGGAGATCTTCAAGATCGAATAGAACCTGGGCAGGTTAACATATTCGTGGCAGGAGCTCGGATGTTAATGGCTCTAGAAGCCTCAACCCTCCAGAGAGCGTTGAGAGGAGGAGTTCACCAGGTTTTCCGATTGTGTCTTCCACCTCTCCGATGATCTGCGCTTTTTTTCCCAGAGGATCTTTTCTGATTTCTGCGAGGATCTCTTCGCTCTTTTTTTGGGGAATAACAAGCACGGCTCTGCCCTCACAGGCAAGATAAAGCGGATCTATTCCCAGGAGCTCGGTTGCTCCTCTTATTGCACGGGAGAGAGGAATTTTTTCTTCATCGACGATGATGGAGTAGGGAAGTCGTTCGGCCAGTTCGGAAAGCACTGTAGACAACCCGCCTCGTGTGATATCCCTCATCCATTTTGTGCCTTTTTTCCAGAATGGCAGGAGAAAATTGAGAGGGGCGCAATCGGTTTTGACTCTGGCTTCAAGGCCGAACTCTCCCCGAGCCAGCATCACAGCCAGGCTGTGTTCTCCTAATGTGCCTGTAAGGATGATCTTATCGCCAGGTTTAATGGTTTGTATGGCTGGACGGGCTATAAGTGGCCCAACTCCTGACGTGTTGATGTATATTTTATCGCCCTGGCCGCGGCGGACGACTTTTGTGTCTCCAGTGGTAATGACAACTCCCGCCTTTTTTGCGGACTTTTTAATGGATTTAAGGATTTTTCCTAAGTCCGC
>JAUWVG010000075.1 GCA_030617525.1 Candidatus Aminicenantota bacterium
TTTACAAATTAATTTTAATATAATAATATTAAAACAAAGGAGGGGAAAATGAGAAAACAAAATGTTATTAATATTTTTCTGATATGTTTATTGGTAATTCCATTTCTGCATGGTGGACATTCAGAAAAACAAAAAAAAATAAAGCCGGTTCCCCAAGAGAATTTAAAGATTAGGGAGTTTTTGCCAGACCTAACGGTTTCTTTTACCTCCAGACGCCAGATAAGATCCGAAATGACAAGACAAACAAAAGGCGTGGAGGTAGTGGTGAAAAATATAGGGAAAAAAGAAGCAGCCAATTTTTATGTGGATTTTTTCCTGTCAACCGACCAGCGGCTTTCTATGGGCCGGCCCATATACTTCCCCCCGCTTCGTGAAGACGTTTTTATAAAGGAAGGCAGAAAGCACATCAGACTGCTGGGTCCTGGAAAATCCATTACAATCCCCGCACCTTTCCCCATTAAAACAGACAGACAGCCAAATTTACAGGACTATTTCCTGGGTTCTGTTGTGGATCTCTCCAATACTGTTAAAGAGATGAGTGTAAAAAATAATATCGCCTGGTTAAAATATAGAGACCTCTTAAAATTATATGAGGCCCACATTAACTCCACCGGCCAGCTGGGTATTATGCATATAGCATCCGTCGGGCAAATGTGCCTCACAATCAGCGGGTCTGGATATGGACCCCCCTTTACCAATAAAAATGTTTACTTGGGGTCACATGCCCTGGCTATCCAGGATATGGAATCCTCATCCACCTGGGTTCAGGCAGTCATCACCCCAAATATAACGTTTGGTCAAACGTACAATGTTTATTACGCAGAAAATGGTGTCAGAATATCCAACATAAAACAACATCTACTGAAAGTGTACATTGAGACTTGTGGCCGGGTGGTTGGCACAAATATCGAACTCGAGGGACCAGCCGGGTGTTCGATGAAAATCTGGGGAGCCTATTATGGTTCCATGCAGGGAAGTTATGTAGTCCATTTTGGCCCCACAATAGCCACAGTTACAAACTGGACCAACACCTGTGTTGACATTGTGTGCCCCAGCCTCCCACCAGGTTATTACCCTATCTACTTTGAAAAAAATGGGCAGGATGTCACCATGGCCCACGGTGGTTTTGCCATCCAATAGCAGAAACGAATTTTTATAAGATAAGGATTTCCTTTTTGGCTTAGCTCTAAATTCCTTGCAAATTTTATCAATATCCACCCGTTACTTCCAGAAATAAGATTATCACATCCAAACCGACCAGGTCAAAGGCTCAACAAGCGACACAAATTCCCCAAAACCTCCAAACCCATAAGTTCAAGATAGACTTCTTCATAGGATCAGCAAAAATCAACCAAGAAAAACATCAGAAATACTCCAGTCTCTCTTCGGCTGCCATAAGGAGTTCCTGTTGGACATTATGAGGTGGAGGCGGCCTTTCGGCTTCAAAGGTCAGTTCGAGATGACGGATGATCCTGTCGATTGTCTTCGGCTCTTCGATAAATGATATGATTGACATCTCTCCTCCACAGGAAGGACAGATCAGGGGGTCCACCTCGTAGACTTTGCGAATCATCTCGGCCCAGCCTTTAGAAGGCATAGAGGTCGAATCATCTTCAAAATAAGGAAAATGTGAAGCTTGCGTCCCTGCCTTATGCATCTTCCCCCTATGAGCATTAGAATAGAGGCCATAGTAGCGGATCATGACCTTCTTTCCCTCCACAT
The DNA here is from genome assembly GCA_030617525.1 of Candidatus Aminicenantota bacterium. Taxonomy (GTDB): domain Bacteria; phylum Acidobacteriota; class Aminicenantia; order Aminicenantales; family Aminicenantaceae; genus JAUWVG01. The sequence continues at coordinate 1,723 of JAUWVG010000075.1, forward strand.
TTCTTCCTTTTAATTAAATATAAGTAAACCATCCTTTCTGAGTTTCCAGTCCTTCATGGTTGACCTGACACCCCAGTACCGGATGGGGCTGTAAAGAAATATCCAGGGTGCATCGTCTCGAATTTTTGTGTATATTTGCCAATAAATCTTCTGTCTTTCTGTATCATTGAAAGTAGCCTCAGCTTGTTTGATCTGGGCATTCACTTCCTTGTTTTCATATCCCTGCCACCAGGGACCTTCCAGTGTTGACTGGATTTTTTCCTGCAGAACACGGTAAGTGCTTTGAGGGCTCGAATCAAAACAGCAAGCATCGTTAATGTTTTTGTCTCTGACCATCTCGGAGTATGCGGCCCTGTTCTCATGCTCGACAATCTCTACAGAGATTCCAATTTCTCTGTATTGTTCCACCATCATCTGTGCGAGCAGCGGAGCTTCATCGGGCATCACAGATGGAATATCAAAGACCAGATTCAATCCATCACCATATCCTGCCTCAGAAAGAAGGCTGCGGGCTTTTTCCTGATCATAAGGATAAACCGGTGTCTCCGGATTATAGCCAAAGTGATTTACCGTCAAGAAGCCGCTTAAAGGAGCTGCGGCTCCATTTTTTATTTCCTTGATAATTTTGTCCACATCTAAGGCATAGTTTAGTGCCTGACGCACACGCCGATCCTTGAGTGGCCCCTTTTGTGAGTTGCACATAAAAATAATACATAATCCACTTTGAAGTTCGTAAACAGTTGTGTCCTCATTTTTCTTCAATTGTTCTGCATCTTGGAGTTTTATTCCGGAAATGATGTCAACCTGACTGCTCAATAAGGCTTCAATACGTTTCTCTGAGTCACTTTCAGCAATCCAGTGGATTTCTTGATAGGCCGGAGTGTTGCCCCAGTATTCATCGTGGGCTCTAAGGATTGTCTTATTGCTCGATTGTTCAACAATTTTATAAGGCCCACTCCCCACATAGACATTGGGTAATTTATCCAATTCACTCTTTGGACTAATCGGCATGGCCACCAGGAGATCCAATAGATCAGCCATAGGCTCTTGTGTGACTAAACTTACTGTCAAATCATCAAGTGCAAAAATCTCAGCAGTTCCCAGATAGCTGATGTAGACACCCTGGGTTCCAAAGGCTCCGCCGATCGCCGGATCCAGCACTCGTCCAAGAGTAGCCAAAACATCTGCCGCACTAAGAATGTCGTTGTTGTGGAATTTTACATCTTCTCTCAGTTTGAATGTCCAAGTGCGGCCATCTTCCTCCACATTCCAGCTCTCTGCCAGAGAAGGCAAATAGTCTCCATTTTCATCCAGTTTAACAAGGGCTTCATAAACAGTGAAAATGAGACTAAGCCTGTTTACTGAATCACTGCAGATATGAGGGTCTCCAAGTGACACGGATGATTGCATAACCGTAATCTTATCCAAACGATCTGAAGAAATTGAACCGCGTTCACAACTGATAAATAAAGCCAAAACGAGCACAAATATTGAGGAAAAAATATAATGCGTTTTTTTCCCTGGAAATACTTTTCTCATAAAAATTGTCTCCTTTGAAATGGCTGGTTAGGCTATATCTTCATACCACACGGAAATGAAGAGTTTAGTGACATGTAAACTTCCACCGCTTGAAGACTGCTTGATATTAACAATCCTGATATTCGGATGTTCTTCCAACCAATTGTTGATCTCTTTTTCCAATTCTAAGACAATCAAATTTTTTTTTGTGTTTTCTTTTCCAAACAATTTCATCTTCACTTTATCACCTCCTTTCGGACACATCTGACAAAATTGAAAACATATCGCAAATCGCCTTGTGGTCCAAAATACTGCGGATAGTCCTTTTTTTTTCCTGTTTTAGGATCACTCCGCTGTGCTCCCGCTCCGTGCACATCCATCAATTGACCAAACATTTTTCCCTGAGCTTCCCCAAAGGTGATGTAGACGGCAGAGTCATAAGGATTGTGTCCATCAAGGTGAGTTGTGCTTGTCCAGAAATATGGAAATTGTCTATCTCCTTCGGGATCCTTAATTTCTGTCGAATTAAATAGGGGATCGATGGCAGCTGACTCGGTCATTTGAATAGAACGAGTATAGTCGACAATGCTTTGAAGTTCTTTGGCATTGGGCAGCCGCCAGTCGTCAAATCCAGCCCATTCCAAACTCTCCGCATATTTTAAAGCATTCTTCCAGTTCATGCCTTTTTTGCTGTCTGTTTGCTGCCACATTAAACCTGTTGCAGAATCTGTGATTGTTCCGTCTTTGTTGTTTACAAAACTGTTTGTGCCGTATGTTTTGTTTCCCCGAACAAATCGGAAATACATTTTATTCGGTTCGCGAGTGCGGGGATTGTATTTGGGGTATCCTTTGATACGTCCATCGATGAAATTGACACCAAAAATGGTTTCATCATTCCTCATCGTTCTCCCCACGTATTCGGTTGAGCTCCAAGTTTGAGCATCGATGGGGCGTTCTCCTAAACTTGGATTTCCTTGAGGTTGGTCGAAATATCGGGTGTCAATAAAAGGATCAATAGCTTTTTGGCCTTGTGCTTTTCCATTAAATTGAATGAGTGAATACAATTCTTTTATTGTCGAAATGCGCCAGTCATCATAATCGGCTAATTTAAAATCCTTAACGTATTCAATAGCCTCTTCAAATGACATTTTTTCACCCATAGCATTCTGCCACATCAAGCCGGTCACATTGTCTGTGATGGTCCCATCGCTATTGTCCGTATAAGAAGGGCTGTTGATAATATACTGTGCATCCTGACCGTAAAATGCGTCTTCCAGAGCTGGTTTTCGAATTTCTTTGTCGTCGCTATAAAACTTCTCTTGGCCAGTATCTACAATCGGATAATTCACTGGTTTTTTCACAAGGCCAATAACTTTTTGAGCTTCACATCCGAAAATTGTTGCGGTGAACGGCTCGCTTTCACTAGCTGCAAACACGAACGTAAAAGAAAGTAATAAAAGTCCAAACTTAGGATATTTCACTTTGAGATCTTCTCCTCATGGAGTTCCTGTCATTTTCTTTACCATTCGCAGTGCTTGTAATATGTGGATTCTGTTCAGCCTTTATCACCAACAGATCCTTATGATACTTATTTACTTATTAATCTTTCTTTTTTTTCCCCGTAAAGCCAGCCTCACCCATTTCCGTAATCATTGAGCCTGTCATTTCTTCATCTTCAATTGTGGCCATTCCTTCAATGTCTATCATTTGGCCATTTGCATCAATACTTACAAAGAAGGTAATTTTATTTTCAATGAATGTGATATCCTCCATTATACCGCTGCCCATATCAAATTCGAGCAATCCAGTTAGAGTATCGTCTTCCAATTTAAAAATAAATTGCATCAGCATTCCCATGTCTGTAAGCTCCACATCCCATGTTCCTAAAAGCGGTTTAACATTTTCTGTCTGAGCGAAAAGGCCTGTAGTTGTTGGGGTAACCAACGAAATCGCTAGAGACAACACAAAAACCATTCTGAAATATTTTTTCATATATCCCTCCGCAGTTGTTTTTTGTTCCTCACCATCTTAAGGATTAGCCTTAGAGCCGTCAACCTTGACATATTCATACTAGTCTCGTCGGTTCGACTGGAGTTCGGGATTGTATCGACGGATGGAATGCTCCCTTATTTCCTGGAACGTGAAGGCCACGCGTTTCATCTCATTCCGTGCGAACATCTCCGCCTGGTCGTTGAAGTGAGGTGAATCCTCCCGACTCGATTGTCCATAGGCCAGGATCGAGTAGGCACGCGGTGGGTCTGAGAATTCCACCACCAACACCCAGCCGTCTCCCCTGTTGGCCACTTGCTTCCCGTCCTCATCAGTGCCAAAACTCAGCACCCGAAAACAGCCCATTCCACTGCTGCCACCGCCCACGGGAACATCCACATCACCACGCCTGACCCGGTGGACTTCTCCCCATGCCACATCCCAGCTTCCCCATCTGGAGCGGACCGACTCCATTGCACGAGGAAACACTTCGACTGCAAGCTCAGGATAGGCAAGTCCACGCGGTGTCTCAATAGGCTCTTCCGCAGACCAAGGATAGAGAAAGTAGTCGTCATCGCTAGGAGGCGAGGCCATACTTTCGTCGGTTGCGACAATTTCTTTGAGTGCCTTTACGTATGCCTGCCACCAAGCTTCAAAGAGCACGCTTCCCTTGCTTTTGGCCGAGACGGTGTTATCCCAATCTTCGATAAGTTGTATCGCTTCTATCACTTCCGCTGACGGTTCGCTGGCACGGACAGCACTTACCAGGTCGTCTTTCACCCGGTCGGCGAGTAACATCTTCATGTTGTGTTTCAGAGCGACGACATCTTCAAGGCTGAGCTTGTCCTCCGTATGGATGAGCTGGAGACTATTCTGAGTCCGCAGTCTTAGCCTCGGTTTGGGCAAGTTCATTTGGTATTCAGCCGGATCCAGGTAGTCGTTTAGGTTGGTGTAGTAAGGCGGATCATTGGAGTTCTGCACGTAGCCTCCCTCCGGATTCAGCACTTGAGGGAGCCGGTCCCAGGGAACGATATGAGTCCAGATGTCCGAAGACCGCTGCGCCCGGATGGGCTTGGTCACCTGTGCCTCATGTGGAAGTTCTGGAAGCTTCGCATTCCACACATAGAGGATGTTCCCATCCGCGTCCGCATAGGTATAGTTGGATGAACCGATAGCCTGCATGTGCATGGCCGTCTTCCATTCTTCTAAATTTGTGGCCTGCATCATCCGCAGGTACTGCTCTCCACGTCGATACTCGCCATCATTCGAGGAACGTATGACAAAAATACTCGACTCTGAACTGTGAAAAACAGGACCGATCGGCGTCTCCAGATGTTCGCGGACTTCAAAGGCGAGCTTGCCCTCCTCGTCCACATACTCGATCTCAACGGGAACATGCCGGATCGCGATGGATGCGCCATCGAAGAGGAAGTGATCGGGCCGGTTCCGGTCTAGAGTGAGTTCGTAGATCTCGTCCAAATCTGGTGCGTTGTTTGTAGTGGCCCAGCCTAGGCGCCGATTGAAACCCCCGATGATGGCAAAAGCGCCTCCGATCCGGATATCTCCGTAGAAATCAATCACTCCGGGGACTATCAAATGAGCTTCATAGTAGCCGGCTTCCCAAGAAAGGTGAGGGTTACGAAGAAGGATGGCGTTGCCCGTCGTCGTTCGGCTCGGAGCAAAAGCCCAAGAATTAGAACCATCCTCGGAAACTCCTGCACGAGGTGCATCAGGGTCCTGCTCCTGCTGCCGCAATTCCCGCTTGAATCGCTGTATTAATCCCCGGTTCGGACCGCCGGTTGTGAGGGCAGACACATCGTGTCCCGTAAATACCAGGAAGGGCCACTCCGCGAATTCCTTGGGATGGGACTTAATGTAGGCCGTCACTCCAGCCGCGAATCCCTCCAGCACGTCCCGAGTGTCCTGATGGAGGTGGTGGTAGGTCTCCACTGCACGATTGTAAGATCGTTTCCGCCAGAAGTCAGATTCGATAAGTGCGGGATTTGCGAACACCTTGGCGGCGATTCCCCGGGCTGCTATCAAAGATTCCGCAACCCTGGCGCCGTAATCTTCCATCTGACACCATGCCATGCCGAAGGCCATTGCCTTCAGGTTGTCACCCTGAATGTGAGGGACTCCGTAGTCTGTGCGTGTGATCTCAACCTTTTGTGCCAGATTAGTGTAGTCTGGGATGACCACAGGGACCATAGGTCTGACCGGCTGCCGAGGCGGGACTACACAGGTCGACAGCAGTAGTATCAAACCCAGCTGGGCAATCTGGATTCCTTGTCTCCATCCATTACATTTTCTTCCCATATTTTCCCTCTGAGTTATCTGGATATATATAACATACTAAAAAATTGCGGTAAAATCACATCAGTGAGCCCTTAGACTTCTCCCAACAAAGAGAACTAGCAGGGTATTTGAATCCCCGACCTACTTATTCCGACTTCAGCGAGGAGGCCGGATTCGCAATCGCCGCGCGGATCGATTGCCAGCTTACTGTCAATCCTGCAATCAGAATGGAAGCAATTCCTGCCAGGACCAGTACACCGATTCCCAGATCAGTATGGAAGGCGAAATCATTCAGCCAGTTGTTCATCACGATGTAGGAGATCGGAGCAGCCACTGTGAATGCCCCAAGAACGAGTAAGAGAAAATCTTTGGACAGCAGAAAGACGATGTTTGAAATGGATGCACCCAACACTTTTCGGATACCGATCTCCTTGGTTCGCCGCTCTGCCGTGAAGGAAGCGAGACCAAAAAGGCCGAGACAAGCTATTAGCACTGCCATGAACGCAAAGAAATTGGCGAGTGTCCCAATGACGATTTCGCTCCGGTAAGTGTCCTCGAACTGCTCATCCATAAACCGGTATTCGAAAGGATATTCAGGGTTGAACGCCTTGAATACACGCTCCAGAGAGGCGATTCCTTCGGTCGTCTGACCTGCTCCAAGGCGCACGAACATAATCTGTGCGTTCTCATGATCCAGCCGAAAAATGACAGGATCGATAGGCTCGTAA
>JAUWVG010000040.1 GCA_030617525.1 Candidatus Aminicenantota bacterium
TACTTGAGGGATTACGCCCACTTCAACAGGATCGGAGGTGTCATAAATCCCGCTCAGCCCCCGCTGGCATTTTACAGTTTGATCAGGGGTATTTCATTAGAAATGAATATCGAAGAGTTCGACAATGATCCCTTACCTGTGATGTTCCCTCTCATCGATTTGACCTTTGTTGTGACCATTCTCTTGAGTCTTCTTGCCCTTCTGTTTTCTTATGATGCTATCTGTGGGGAGAAAGAGGATGGGACACTCAAGCTGATGCTTTCCAACAATGTTTCCAGAGCAAAGGTCTTGCTGGGAAAGACAATCGGCGGCACTTTGACGCTCCTTATTCCTTTTGCCTTTTCTATAGGGTTGAGCCTTATGGTCATACTCTTAAATCCGAGGATCTCATGGAAAGGAAGTGACTGGGGGGCATTGGGCTTGATCTTTTTTGCGGCAGCTCTCTATATCACTCTGTTTTACTGTCTTGGAATATTCGTCTCATCCCGCCACAAGTCCGGATCTTCCTCTATTATGACGTCTCTATTTGTCTGGGTCCTTTTTATCCTTGTCATTCCCAGTTTAACTCCCTATGTGGCATCTTTTTTCGCCAAGACTCCTTCAAAAATAAAAATTGATAGAGAAGTCAGTCGCATTTACGATACGGAAAGAGATGAACTCGGCAGAAAATTGTCCCAGGAAAGGAGTCAGGAAGTCAGAAAGAAGTACCCTAACTACCCATCATCCATGCTGTCCAGGGAAGAAAGGCAGAGGAGGATTGCAAACGATCCCGAGTTTAAAAAAGCCTATGAAGAAATGACCCAGGTGGTGCAGGGGGCTTGGGCTGAGGCCAACCGGATTCAAGGAACGAAAGCCAACCTCATTCTGGAAGACCAGAACCACAAGGTCGAGTCTCAGATGAAACTGTCTATCTATCTTTCTATGTCGTCGCCCTTATCCAGTTTTACATATCTAGCGACCGATCTTTCAGCGACAGGAATGAGGAGCCTGAAACATTTTGAACGGTTAAGTGAGAGGTACAACAGAATTTTTGGAGACTATGCAAAAGCAAAAACAGCCAGTCTGCGGGAAATAGATCCAACAATAGATACTTCGAATTCTCCTGTTGATGTCAGCGATATGCCGAGGTTTCAGTACATAGACGAACGGCTTTTGGACCGAATTGAAGGTGTCCTCCCATTCCTTACGGCTTTGATCATTTTTAATATTCTGTTTTTTTCCGCCGCTTTCTTTTCTTTTATCCGCTACGACGTCCGCTAGGGGTTGGAATTAATTGGGGACAGTCCCCATTTTTTTTGAAAAATTGGGGACTGTCCCCAATTAATTCCTGTTGAGAGTCGACTCCTTCTTGACAAAGGAGGATTTTCAAGATAAAAATGATTCTATAAAATCTGCTAGGAGTCATTATGAGAAAAAGGGATTTCTTGACTTTATTTTTCCTCATCGGTGTTTTTGGGTGCTGGAACTTATCTGCCGCTGCAATTTTACAGGAGGCCACTGAAGAGAATCTGGAAAGACCTGAAATTATTTCTCTTTTAGGAATAAAACACTTCGCACAACCGGCAGAAGGCGAGGCGCTCGCTCAATTGAAGATGGACCTTGCCGATGCCTGGGAGGCTCTCCAAGACAAACCTGATGATCCCGAAAATGTTATTTTGTACGGAAGAAGGCTTGCCTATCTCTGGCGGTATCATGAAGCCATCGATGTGTATCGGGGGGGGATAAAAAACTTTCCGGACCATTTCATGCTCTACAGACATCGTGGACACCGCTACATTTCCATACGGAAATTCGACAAAGCGGTTTTGGACCTCTCTAAAGCGGCCGAACTGAACAACCGGGATTTTGACATCTGGTATCATCTGGGTTTGGCCCATTTTCTGAATGGGGATTTTGAAAAAGCGTTGTCTGCATACGAGAGTTGTTTGGGCGTCTCCGAGGACGATGAATCGAAGGTTGCTGTATCCCATTGGCTCTATATGACACTCCGCCGGCTGGAAAGACTGGATGATGCCATAAAAGTCATAAACAATATTATCGAGGGGATGGAAGTCGAAGAAAATCAGTCCTATTATGATCTCTTGAATTTTTATAAAGGCCAAAAATCCGCGGAAGATATATTCAACATCGAGGAGGCATCCGATCTGGAATTGGCCACCATTGGATATGGAATTGGCTGCTGGTATCTCTACAATAACGATAAGGCCACGGCCAAAACGCATTTCGAAAAAATTGTCGAAACCAAGTACTGGCCGGCCTTTGGATTTATCGCTGCAGAAGCCGAACTCTTTCGAATGAAATAACCGATTGGGCTCTGCTCCCGATTAGTTGATACAAAGGGTTCAAGGATTCTAGGGTTCAAGGATTCAAGTGCTTTTTTTTAAGATTCAATAAGTTTTTTAGCAATTCTTTTCCAAATTTTTAATTCTTTAGAATTCTTAAACAAGTCACTCGACCCCTTGAATCCTTGGCTCCTCGAACCCTTTCTTATGATTCAATAAGAGGAATTCCGTATGGGCCGTCGGCAAGAACGGCCACTTTGGGAACTCTTCCCAACTCTTCTGATTTTCTGTCGACCGCCCAATTCAGGGCTTTTGTTACGAGTTCTTGAAGACTGTCTGCTTCAGGTGCAAGAGTTCGTGCGTCTCTTTCCGGGAGCCAGAAAAAGGCGTCTTTTGGGATGTCCATAGTGCAGTAAAGAAGATTTTCCGGCGCCGTTTTTTTAAAAAGGCGCGTCCACATCTGGGCTTCCCACTGCTCAGGAACAAATGTCCATGTGGGGTCGAGAATCTTTTTGCAGAATTCTCGCGAGCCTAACTCTCCGAGAATTCGCATCATTTGTTTGTAGTTTTTTCCGCCGATGGGATCCATATCCGTATGATGTGCAGCCAGAATACAAATCCCGTCATCTTCGATAATGGGAGCACAGAGGGCGGCCCCTTTTGCGGCCTGGTAGTGATTGACTCCCACAAATCCTGCGTGAGTGAGGATGATATCATATTTTTTGTGAACGGGAATAGCCGCATACGATTTAATCTTTTTATAAGCATGGAGGAGAGTGTCCTCCAGCCTTCCGGTGAATATGCCGGTCGTCCTGTAATCTGAGTCAAGAGTGACATTGACGACCATGTCACATCCTGCTAACTTTGCTACTCGGGTCGCTTCTTCATGCACCGGATTGTTCTCGAGGACAAGATCCCGCGCAAAAGATGAGGAAAGAATAGGCCCTCCATGAAGCACTTGAGTAGAGGCTTCGCTGAGGAGACCGGGACATATGGATTTTCTCCCTCCTGAAACACCGGCCATGAAATGACTCTCGACAAGTCCGGTTAAAATTTTAATTTCGCATTCCATATAGGCTTTATTGATGAAGATATCTCCGCCGATCTTTGTTTTTCCCAAGAAGACCAGTTGGCTGGGATCCCGGCAGTCATGCTGGAGAATTTCTAATCCTAGAGAAAAAACTCTGGGATTGAGCAAACTTTCCAGCTCCTTTTTTGTCATCGAACGGTGAGTGCCGGTAGCGAAAAGCAATCGGATTTGAGGCGGAGAGAGTCCAGCTTCCATTAATGTTTCCAATATTGGGAGCAGGATGTCTTCCTCTCCTTGATAGGGCACAGGGCGTGTGTTGTCAGAAAGAACCACGACGGCTTTGGCTTTTGGAGAATTTTCGAGCTTCTGCTGGACAATTGTTTTTAAGGAAGAACCGGAGTTTGGGCTTTTCAGCGCATTTTTAATTTCTTGCCTTGGATTTTCAAGAGGACAGCAAAATCCCATAGTGAGAATATCTGCTTCATGGGGAACATCAATCGTAAATCTGATATGCCCGAGATTCAAATGAACGGCTGTCATGGTGTGGACATCCTTTGGTTATAAAACATTTTGATCAGATTAAAATCACCCGTCAAGGCCGCTTGGAGAATAGGGCGCATATATTCATTCACATTGCCTGCAGTAAGAGGAACAGGCATGTTTTTCAGTTTCGACTCAAGCTGAGGATTTTTTGCCGCCGTGAGAGCTTTATCGATATGCAGGTCATCCATCCCTTCGATTTCTGACAGGGTTGTTGGGAAGTCGACTTTTTTGCTCAAAACGATCAATCCATTCGCGACTGCTATTCCGAGTTCTCGTCCTTCCAAAGATGTGCTCTCAGCAGACATCAGTCCGTATTTTGTAAATAATTCGGCGAGCCGGTGAAGTTGATACTGGATGGCTGGTGCAAAAAATACAGTGTAGTAAGGATTGAGCAGCGCACAGGCACGGCCGTGACTGAGAATATCGACTAGAGAAAAGCTTGTGAGATGAGCACCGTTGGTTCCACCCATCATGATAGCATACCCTCCCAGATCGGTCGCAAGACCGAGAGCTTCTCTTGCTTCAAGATTCGTTGGATCAATCACTGCTGTTTCTAAGCAGGCAAGAATGAGCTCGATGCCTGTGAGGACCACCTCTTCAATTTTGTCGAAAGATTCACCGCTTGCTCCATAGTAGACTTCAAGACAGTGAGCCAGCCCATCAAAAGCGCCGTCACAGGTGAAGCTCGGAGACATGGTTTGGGTTAGACTGTAATCAAACAGGCTCTTTGGGGGGACGATGGCCATATCGATGATGAGTTTTTTTTGAGATATTTGAAAATCTGTGATGTTTGAGTACTTGGTCAGGTGTGCCGAGGAACCCGATGCTGTCTGTAGAGCCAAGCATGGAATCAGAGTTTTTTTGGATTCTAATATTTTTTTTGTGACTTTTCCGACTCCAAAATAATCCTCTAAATCTCCCCCAAGGCCGGCCAACACTATGGCGGCTTTTGCGGCATCGATGCCGGACCCTCCTGATGCGACGAGAATACTGTCCGGTTTTAAAGCCAATATGGCCTCCGCCATGCGGAAGACATCCTCTTTCGGAGAATTTGGATGTGCGGTTTGTGTATGACCTGTGATGTTTAATTTTGATGATTTTAACGAAGTGACAATTCGGTCAAAAAAATCTTTCCCTCTTTGATGGAGGTTTGTGATGAGGAGAATATTATCTCCAGTAAGGGCTATAATTTTTCCGACCTTATCCAAACATTTAAGTCCAAAGAGGTAATCATCTCCCTTGAATTCAAAAATCAACTCCTGCGCTTTGGCTTTGAGATTAAACACCTTTTTGTCCTAAATAAAATTGATTTCACAATATATCACAAGTAGGAGACAAAACCCAAAACCGCATGAAAATGGAAGGCTCTTCCATTCCTGTGATAGTTTTAAAAGTTCTGGGAATATGATGGAGAAATCACGCAAAATAAAATCTGAAGAGGATGGAAAAAGTGACATCCGAGGATTTAGCCTTACCAAATTTTGAACTTGTTCTTAAAATCACGAAAAAGGGGATGCTTGTGTATGGAATTTAAATTATTCCTTTAGAGACGGGGTCTTTTATGTTAGAATACGGACATAATGGAGATGGAAGTATCCAAAGCTTCATATTTTTCTGATTTTTTATCCCCCACTCAAGTTGTATATGATCTCAAATCTTCGACAAAAATCCAGGCCTTAGAAGAACTCCTCACCGTCCTCGAGAAAAAAAAACTGATCAAGAATAAAGAACCTATTCTCACCCGGATCATTGATAGGGAACGGCTGGATTCCACCGCCATTGGTCATGGAGTGGCTCTCCCTCATGCCCGTGTGAACACGGGAGGAGATATAACCGTTGTGGTCGGAAGATCCAAGAAAGGGATCGAGTTCGACGCCATTGATAATAAAAAAGTGTATATTATAATTCTTGTTGTATGGAATCCATCGATCCCCGGACTTTTTAACCACCTCTTCGCGGGCCTTGCACAGTTTCTGAGTAAAGAAGGATTCAGGAATAGGCTTTTTAATTCGGCAAGCAGAGCAGACCTCTATAAAATTCTTTCGGAAATTGTTTTGCAGCTTCCACAACTCGAAGACAAAATTATCAACCGCGCCAGCCTCCTCCACAAGCTACAGAAAATCGAACAGCAGAGAAAGAAAGCGAGAAAGGAAAAACTCAAAGAACTGAAACGGCAAGCTATTTTAATAAGAGAAGAACTGGATGCGTCCCTCCTGGACAGATACGACAGACTTATGGAACGGTATGGTTTTGCTGTGGCCGAAGTGGAGGATGGAGCCTGTCAGGGATGCTACATCAATGTGGCCACAGGTATGAGCTCAGCTATCGAAGGCAGTAACGATATCTATGTCTGTGAGAACTGCGGAAAATATCTCATTGCTAAAAAGAAGAAAGAATCCGCCTAATTCTGAATACAAATTTCTCTGATTTTCCTCACTTATTATGCAGCGTTTCTTTGACGAGATTAGCGGGCTTTAAAAGTCTGTATACAGGATAGATCCCAAGCTCTCTGCCCCATTGAGAAGCCAGATATCGGTCGAAGAAATTCCAGACAAGAAGACCATCATCGCTTTCGGGCTCCAAGAGATACGCCGCAACATTGGCCAGCGGCTGCGCCATTCCCACAAATAAGGTTCCTGCAGGAAATTCCTTCTCTTCGACAACATACTCACCCGTCACCGTATTCATGTAATGGCCCTGGTAAAGCCGTGTGTTGGCCTTTATTTCTTTTATTTGAAAGGTTTCGACTTCAAGCACTCGAGGTTCCAGGATCCGTTCCACCGTGATTCCATGGAGAAGAAGTTTTTCCTCGATGACAGGGTCATGGAGGGGAATGAGGTAGCCAAAGGGAAGCTGGATGCTTTCTGTCGGAACGAAGTCGGCAAAATAAGGAACAGTGTAAGTTTTTTTCTTGTCAGTTCTCTTGACACTTGGACGGCCTTCCTCTCGAGGGATAACCTCCATTTCCCAGCTGCGAATGGTGACGGGTTTTTCAAGAGCTTTGGTTTCGAAACTCGTCCCGAATGTCGCATCCGAAGTGGGATTCATTCCTCTTTTGACAGTGTTTTTATCGGCCTGCATAATGAGATGAGTGATTTCATCTTTATTGGCGGCACTGTAGTCGAGGATGGAGCGGAGAAGATTGTAGCATCCCAAAACTCTTGTTTTGAAATCGGCATAGGAATAGTTTTCATCGAGGATGGCCAGCCTGTTTCTCAATCCCATATAATTGGTCACATAGCGGGGCAGATGGCTGAATGTCCGCCAGCCTTTTTCCGGATCGCTGCGGTCTGTGAAATTCCCGTAAGGGATGGCCAGCGTATTGTATTTATCTTGAAGATTCTGAGATATCCAAGGCATCATTTTATCCTTCATGTAGTTGATGATTGAAAGATCTCCATTCTGATTAAGCGGCCAGGAGTAGGTGACGGGCTCCTCATGATAGGAGCCGTTCGTGGTGTGAAGATCGACAAGAAGGGCTGGATCCCAGCGGTTGAGAACATTACGCAGTAAGCCTTGAAGTTCCGGGCTCTCCAGTTTTAAGCTGTCCCGGTTCAGGTCGAGATTTTGGCCGTTATAGCGGACACCTACACCTTTCTCCGGTCCAACCTGCCCCCGGCGGTTATTTGGGCTGATTTTCTCATTCCCATCCGAGTTGAAAATGGGGGCGAAAAGAATGACCAGTTTATCGAGATAAGGGAGGTCCTTGTCGAGCAATATATCTCTGGCGAGCATGAGTGAGGCTTCTTTGCCTTCTACTTCTCCGGCGTGGATATTCCCTTGGATATAAACGACGATTCTAGAGTCAAAATTTAAGGCCTGCGGAGAAGCGGGAGGGGGATTTCCTAAAATAAGAAGAGGAACTTTGCGCCCCTCAGGGCTCACACAGAGTGTCTCCACTCGGATTAAAGAACTCATGCCCTGGAGTTTTTTGATAAAAGCCATAACTTCAGCATATTGGGAAGTGGCCGTGAATTCACTGGATTCGGCTGTTGTTAGCAGTTTTTCTTCAGCCAGGGATTGGGGAATGGAAAAAACAGTGAGGAGCAAAGCCATGGAAAGAATTTTGAATACGATTCTTTTTTTATTTGTCATGATAGTTTTCCTTTCAAAAAGGTTTTTCAAAGAAAAAAGAGTTTATCTGAAATATTTCTTTCAGTCAATTTTTTCCCATCATCCGTTAGCATTTCCAAAACCGTGATTTTTTTGAGTTCTGTAAAGTGAAAAGAAACCACGTTGCGTTTTTCCCAGCGAGGAAAACTCACTCGATCTCCGTCCTCGCTCTCCTCCAGGGGAGGAACCATGCCTGCTCGTCCTCCGATACGGATTTCTCCATCATCTTCCCAGAACTCTAAAACAAATCACGGAAATGGAAATGCTTAATCATCGTCCTTGCGCACGGCGGGTGCCTTACTTATAATAAAAACAGGATGGACAGACCCAAGAGAGACCTATGAGCAGTTCTGCAGTCAGCAAGAAAAAAGAAGACGTGCTGCGTCAGAAAATGGAGAAACTTGGGATATTTGAAAAGGATATCGAAGAAAAGTTTATCCGTTCTGGCGGAAAAGGCGGACAAAATGTCAACAAAGTGGCCACCTGCGTCTATCTGAAGCACCTTCCGACAAAGATTGAAGTCAAATGTCAGCAAGAAAGAACACAGGCTCTGAACAGATTTTTGGCGAGAAGGATTTTAGCGGACAAAATCGAAGCCCAAATTCTCGGAAAAGAGAGCGAGGAGCAGCAGCGCATTGAAAAAATCAGAAGGCAGAAACGAAAGCGTTCAAAAAGAGCCAAACTCAAGATTCTTGAAGAAAAAAAGAAGCAGTCTCAGAAAAAAGAAAATCGGGGCTTCCGGGCGGATAAGGAAATGGATAAGTACTGAGACTGAAAAAAGGCGTTATGAATTGTTCAGGTTAGCCAGGATGATTCACGGGTCGAGTTTGCCGTAGATGGTAGGCGAGGTGGGTGAAGCTGTGGTATTTCACCGCGAACCCGCCGCAACAACCCAGATACGGTGAAATCGTCTCGCCCCCATGGGGGAAAAAATGTCGATTATAATATAAGGAATCTAGGGGTCAAGGGGTCAAGGATACAAGGAGTCGAGTGAAACACTTATTAAATTAAAAAAAAACACTTGAATCCTCGAACCCTAGAATCCTCGAATCCTTTGTATGAATTATTCAGACTGCTAGGCTTACTAAAGCGTGGAGCAAAAGATTCGCAGCTTTCTCAAGATCCTCCCATTTGATGTTTTCTTCAGGTGAATGACTGATTCCATCTTCACATGGGATAAAAATCAACCCTGAATCGGTGACTTCAGCCAAAATTTGTGTATCATGACCTGCCCCGCTGGGAAGAGTCAAAATCGGATAATCCAGGTTCCCGCACTCTTCAGTGAGTAAATTTGTGATCCGATCGGCCACAGGAATAGGTTCTGTCGTATCAATGATTTTATATGAAAATTCTAATCCGCGTGTTGCGGCCACTTCGTCCGCCATCTCTAAAAGTGATTTAGCTATGGTCTCAAGAGTGTCTTTGGAAGTGCTCCGGAAATCAAGAGAAAAATCTGTACGGCCCGGAACAATGCTGAATGCTCCAGGGTGCACAAAAACCTTGCCGATAGTGACCATGCTGCCGTAGTGACGCGTGGCCACGTGTTGAGTGGCCTTGAGAGTAAAATCTGATAATCCCACAAATGCATCATGACGAAGTTCGAAGGGTGTCGTTCCTGCATGGCTTGCCTTGCCCAGGAAACTGCACAACCAGTGATTCTTGCCCGCGATCCGGTCTACGATACCGATGGAGATATCCTCGGCTTCCAAAACAGGACCCTGTTCGATATGGATCTCTAAAAAAGCATCCAATTCCGGTCGGTCTTTATATGCGTTCATGATGGAATCGATTGTGAATTCTGTCCCCTTGAGTATTTCTGAGAAAGGAAGGCCAAACTGCGTGACTCCTTCCTCTAGAATCTTTCTATCTAAGCGGCCGATAAACGCACGACTCCCCAGGAAATCTCCTACGAGATTTCCTTCTTCATCTGTAAATGATGCCACCTCCAAAGGCTTGGCGACAGGGATGTTTTCTTCTTGGATTCGCCGCAGGCACTCGAGTGCTGAGAGGACACCTGCCGGGCCGTCAAACATACCGCCATTGATGACCGAATCGATGTGAGAGCCTGCCATAACCGTTTTTCCCTCTCCATCAATCCGGCCGAAGATATTTCCTGCTCCGTCCTGCCGGACATTCAATCCTGCACTTTGGAACCTGTCTTTGAGCCATTCCCGGGCTTCTAAGTCGGATTTGCTGAAGGACGGGCGGCTGATGCCGCTGCCCTTCGTGCTCCCGATTTGGGAGAGCTCGATGATGTCTTTTTCCAGCCGGTCGATATTGATCCGGGTGTCCATAAAATCCCCTCCTATTCTATGAGCGCAATCATTTCTCTTACAGCCAGATCGATTCCCACGATTGCGGCTCTTGCGATAATAGAAAAACCGATACTGAATTCAACAATTTCTGGGAGTCTGACTACAGGATGGATATTTTTGTAGTCCAGTCCGTGACCGGCATGGATTTCAAGTCCCTGTTGGAAACCATGTGTCGCTGTGTTTTTTATTTCCTCATAGGCAAGGGCTTGTTCTTCTCCGGGTTT
>JAUWVG010000072.1 GCA_030617525.1 Candidatus Aminicenantota bacterium
CTCTACTATTCGGAAAAGAGACCCTTTTTTCTCGAAGGAAAGGACTTTTTCGACACCCCGTTTGAATTGGTTTACACAAGAAAAATCGTCAATCCTCTCTGGGGAACTAAATTGACCGGAAAAATCGGCAAAACAACCATCGGATTTATGAGTCCCTATGATGAAAATCCAACAGAGATCGATATCCCTGGCGCCGAGTATAATTATGAGGAGGCCGAATCCAGATCCCTCGTGAATGTATTCCGCGTCCGCAGAGATCTTTTTGAAGAATCCTATGTTGGCTTCATCTTAACAGACAAGGAAATGGGGAACTCCTGGAATTCACTCACAAACAACTACAACCGTGTGGCCGGGATCGACGGACAGTTCAAATTTAAGAATTTCTACAGGATGTCATTCCAGATTGTCGGCTCGCAAAGCAAAGTGGGACAAAAAAAAACGGATTTTGTGCCGGCCTTGAGTTTCAGCTTCAGCCGCCAGGCCCGGCACCTGCAGCTGTCTGTCGACTACAACAGCCTTCCCCCCGACTTTGAGGCCTCTCTTGGTTATTTCAGGCGCAAAGACATTAAATCCTTGAGCTCGAGGATCAGCTATGCCTTCCTTCCTCAAAATGACTTTGTCATTTCAATCAGACCCTCTTTCGAATACCGAAGAATCTACGATTTCGACAACACCCTGACCGATGAGCAGTTCAACTTTTCGGCATTCATTAATGGCTGGAAAAATTCCATGCTCTGGGGAAATTTCAGATCGAATCTGGAAAAGTACAACGGGATCGATTTTAAATCAACAACATATATGCTTAACCTCAGCTCTGATCCCCTTGCATGGCTCAGCGGCAACATCAACGTCTCCTTCGGGGACGGCATCTATTATTCTGAGACACCCTACCTTGGCTATAGGACGTCCTATGGTTTACGTCTCACGCTGAAACCACTGACAAACCTCCGTCTCTTTTACACCATATCCAACAACAAATTTTATGAGCAGCGGGGAGGGGAGCGGATCTACAACATCAACATCATTTCCCAGCGCATTAGCTTTCAGCTCTCCCGCACGCTCTCTCTACGTCTCATCACGGATTACAACGATTACTACAAGGATCTCTACAACAGCATTCTTTTAAGCTGGGAGCTTCGACCGGGAACAGTTTTTTACCTGGGAATCGATGACAACCAGGAGCAGGATGACTCCGGGATCTTCCGCAGGCAGGGCCGCTACATCTTCATCAAATTTTCCTACTGGTGGCGCATATAACCTGAACTATTCATGAAACAGGATCATTAGGATTCTAGGGATCAAGGGGTCAGGGATTCGAGCGAAAAATGCTTAAGAATTATAAAGAAAGGAGTCCAGAACCCTAGAATCCTCGAATCCTTTGCATCTTAAATCGTTAGAAAAAACACTTGAATCCTTGGACCCTTGAATCCTCGAATCCTTTGCATAAACTGTACCAACTAATCGGGATAGGAATCAAAGACAAAAAAATAACCTATTGCTTTATCTGAAGGAGACTTTAAAATAGAGTGTAACTATGAAAAAACTATGTTTATTTTTCGTCTGCTGCGTCTTGCTCCTTCCTGCTCTCGGTTTTCCCCAAGATAAAACAGAATTCACCCTTGAGGACATCATCAGAATCGGGCTTGAAAAGAATCCAAGTATCGCAGCAAGTCATAGTCAGGTCCTGGCGAAACAGGAAGCCCTCCTGGCTGCCAAACGGCTGTCCAACCCGGAATTCGAATTTCAAGCCGGAAAGGGAGAATCCTATAATGGGTTGGAGACCCGAAATACAAGCGGATTTTCCATCAGCCAACCGATCGAAAACCCGTTTAAGAGACACCACCGTCTCCTCATGTATGAGAACGATTGGAAGGCTTCAGAAAACCTGTCTGCCTTCTCAAAGCTTGAACTTGTCTTTGAGATAAAAAATTTGTTTTTCAGAATTTTATTCTTCAAAAATATAGAGGAACTTGCCCAGAAAAATTTGGATTCCAGTACTGAAATCCAAAGTCTTATCGAAAAAAGAGCCCAATTCGGAGAAGTCAAAGAATTAGAGGCCATCAAGCTCCGGGTGGAAACCCTCAAGGCCCAGAATGAACTGAACAAAATCCGGACCGAACTGGCTCTTGTCAAAGAGAGTCTCAATTCGCTCCTAAACAATTCACTCCCCCCAAATTTTAGCGTCCGTGGACTTCTGGACTTTTTGCCCTTTTCTGAAGACGAGGAATCTCTCGTGACAAAAACACTTCTCTCGTTCCCTCTGATCAAACAGAAGGAATTTGAGGTCAAGGCTGCTTTGAATAATATGAGCCGCCTCAAGTGGAAAAAACTTCCCGACTTCAAGCTCACCGGATTCAGCCATAAAGAATTAGACGGCACAAATAAAGGGTTTGGACTGTCACTGAATATCCCGCTGTGGAACCTCAACGCCAGAGACATTGCCGAAGCCGAACACACCCTCAATCAGCGCGAGGCAGAGCTGCGGGCACTGCTTCTCGACATCTCCGCTGAAGTCAAAGCCAAACTGAGTAAGCTTCATTTGTCCGAGCAAACACTCGACCTCTTTCATACAGGCCTCCTCAAACAAGCCGAAGAGAGCTTGAAGATTTCCGAAGTGAGCTACAAAGAAGGGGAGATCTCACTCATCGACTATCTGGATTCACAGCGGACTTTTTTCAGCATCATGTTTGACTACCAAGACTCTCTTTTCACCTGGAATATGGATAAGGCGGCTCTTGAAAAAACGATTGGAGAAGACATCAAATGAAAAAATATATTGTATTGTTCACTGTGCTGCTAATGGTTTTCTGTGGGGGCCAAGAGGGACATGTTCATGAGGAAGATGAAATAGCCGCAAGTCCAGAGACTCAGGCGGAAGAGCACGAAGAGGACGAACACCAGGATGTGCAGGTCTCTCTGGAAAAGCAGAAAAAGTGGGGCATCAAAGTTGATTACGCAATTTTGAAAAATATTGTCTCAAGGATTTCACTCCCCGGAGTCCTGGTTATGAACCAGAATGAGACAGCCCACATCTCCTCTTTTGTTGCGGGGAAAGTGACAGCCCTCGCTGTTGACTTAGGAACAAAAGTCCGGCAGGGCCAAACCATCTGCACCATCAATTCTCCGGAATTTGCTCAAGCCCAGGCGGATTTTCTGGAAACAAGAGCCCGGTTGAATCTGAGCCAGAAGGACTTCGAGCGGGCTCAAAAACTGTATGAAGAAAAAGCCCTGGAAGAAAAGGAATTTTTAAGACGGGAAGCAGAGTACAATAAGCTCGTCACCGAATACGGAGCCCGTGGATCAATTCTTCACTCCTACGGTTTAACTCACGCGGACATCGATGCCCTGATTTCAAAGTGTGATGCTATCAAAGATGAGGAATACAAGTGTGAGATCGCCGATCCCAATCTCCCCATCCTCACCCCTCTCAGCGGGACCGTTGTCTTCAGAGATGTTATCCTTGGAGAGCATGTCGATCCCGAAAAAATCATGTTTACAGTCTCCAACCTCAACACTCTCTGGGCTCTACTGGATGCCTATGAAAAAGATTTGCCTTTCATCAATAAAAACAGTTCGGTTTTCATTGAATCTCCACTCTACCCAGGGAGGACGTTTGAAGGCAGAATAACCTATATCAGCAACCTCATCGACGAGCAGTTGAGGACAGTCAAAGTTCGCGTCGCGATCGATAATTCAGAAGGCCTGCTCAAGCCCAACATGTACATCCAGGGTATTGTTGAAAATATTTCTGAAGCCAAAAACACTCTTGTGATTCCGGATGAGGCGGTCCAAAATCTTGAAGGAGAAAAAGTCGTGTTTGTCCTTGAGGAAGAAGATATCTTCACCGTCCGGCATGTCTCTCTTGGACTAAAAATCGGCGACCTAAGAATCATCACTGAAGGACTATTCGCAACCGATAAGCTCGCAATAAAGGGCGCTTTTTATCTCAAAACAGAAATGACAAAAGCAACCTTTGGACATACACATGTTCATTAATCACAAACAGATGGGATAACCGATGATATCCAAAATCATTCAATTCTCTCTTAAACAGCGTCTGTTCATCATCATGACGACGGTCATCGTGGCCGTCCTGGGAGTGCTGGCCTTCCAAAATCTCCCCATCGATGTCTTTCCGGATCCATCTCCCCCTCTTGTACAGGTTTACACAGAAGGACACGGCATGGCACCGGAAGAGATTGAACGGCTCATCTCCTATCCGATTGAATCCGTGATGTTTGGCCTGCCTAAAGTCAAAAATATTCGCTCCGTCTCCACCTTCGCTCTCTCCATCGTCAATGTCTATTTTGAGGACGGCACCGACATCTACTGGGCCAGACAGCTGGTTGCCCAGCGTCTCATCGAAGCCAAGGAAACTCTTCCCGAGCAGGTCCACAGCGCAGAGCTCGGGCCGATCGCAACGGGATTGGGACTTGTCTATCTCTACTACCTCGAAGGAGAGGGACAATCGCTGCTGGAACTTCGCACACTCCAGGACTGGTTGGTCAAGTACGAACTGAAGTCTGTTCCTGAGGTGTCTCAAGTTTTGAGTATTGGAGGAGACGTTAAGCAGTACCAAATCCTCACAAATCCTCAGCTGCTCCTTAAATACAATCTCACCATCTCCGACCTCATCGAAAGAGTGCGCAAGAATAATCAGAATGTCGGCGCGGGCTTTATCACGAGGGGAAAAGAAGAGTATATCGTCAGGAGTGTCGGACTCATTCAAACTGTCCAAGACCTGGAAAACATAGTGGTCGCCAATTATGAGGGGACACCTGTTTTCCTCAAAAATGTCGCTGAGGTCCAGATCCTGCCGGCCATAAAAAGAGGCTCCGCGCTGGTCAATGGAGAGGGAGAAAAAGTCGTCGGTATGGTGCTCAAGCTCTTCGGCTCCAACACGGCAAAAGTGATCAACGACATCGAACAACGCATCGAGGTCATCAACAAATCACTCCCGGAAGGTGTCCGGATCGTCCCCTTTTATAACCAGGCTTCACTGGTGAAGAACACCTTTTCGACGGTCTCCACAAATCTTATTCTGGGCATCATTCTCGTCATCCTTGTTCTGTTCCTCTTTATGGGAAATATCCCCTCGGCACTCATCGCCGTCCTCTCCCTGCCCTTTTCCATCCTGTTTTCCTTTATTTTGATGCAGAGGATCAATCTTGCCGCAGATTTGATATCCTTCGGTGGTTTTGCCATCGCTATCGGCCTGATTGCAGATGCCGCAATCATCTTTGTAGAAAACACCCACCGTCATCTCCAGATCCCCCACGAGTCCAAGGTTAAGGCGATCATCACCGCCGGAGAAGAAGTGGGCCGGCCCCTGTTTTTTGCCATCGTCATTATCATCCTTGTCTTTCTTCCCATCTTCACCCTGACGGGGACGGAAGGAATCATGTTCCGTCCTATGGGTTTTACTATCGCCTTTGCTTTAGTCGGATCATTGATCTTTGCCCTCATCTCCATCCCCCCTCTCGCCTTTTATCTTCTGCGAAAAAAGGGCGTTGCGAAACAAGAACCCTTCCTGATCAGGAATACAAAAAAAGTTTATATCCCGTTTTTCAAGGCCTGCCAGAGACATAGGAAGAGGGTTTTTCTCGTTACCTTTGTTGTGTTTGCTTTAGGTCTGGCTCTTGTTCCGTTTATGGGAAGAGAGTACATTCCCTACCTGGAAGAGGGGACTCTCCACCTCAGAGCCACATTCGATCCCAACATCAGCCTTACAGAAACGATTGCTTTGACTTCATCCATTGAGAAGACCCTGATGGACATCCCGGAAATCACAGGGATTCTCAGCCGGATTGGACGGGGCGAGGTCGGAAGTCACGCCCATCTTATCAACGATGCCGAGATCCTCATCCAGATCCAGCCCATTCAGAAATGGAAGCGGTTTAAACACAAAGATGAACTCATCGATGAGATCGAACACCATCTGGAAGATTTCCCGGGCCTCACCCTGAACATGACACAGCCTATCGCTCACAATCTCGATGAACTTATCACCGGGGTAAAAGCACAGCTGGCTGTAAAACTCTACGGCGAGGATTTTGAAATCCTTAAAGACAAAGCCACACAGATCAAGGACCAGTTGGCAGCAATCACGGGAGCTTCAGATGTCCAGGTGGAACAGTTCACCGGACAGAACCATATCCAGATTGTCCTGGATAGATCACAAATTGCACGCTACGGCATCAACATCCAAGACATTCAGGAAACCATCGAAGCCGCGGTTGGAGGCATCACCTTGGGCCAAGTCTATGAAGAACAGAAGAGGTTCGACATTTTCCTTCGGTTCGGATCTTTGTTCCGCCAAAGCATTGAGCACATCGAAAATCTCTTGATCCGCCTGCCCAATGGGGGCCAAATCCCCCTGAAACAGCTTGCCACCACAGAAGAAATCCTCGGCGCCAGGGCCATCAACAGGGAACGCAACAAAAGGTTTATCTCTATCCAGGCCAATATCAGGGGGAGAGACATTGGACGGTTTGTGGTGGAAGCCCAGAAAAAAATCGAAGACACCGTGACTCTTCCTCCCGAATATTCCATCACCTGGGGGGGCCAGTTTGAGCTTCAGCAGAGAGCCAACAAAAGGCTGGGAATGATCATGCCCATCACCCTCGTCCTGGTCGCACTCCTTCTGTTTACGATTTTCTATTCCTTCCAGGAAGTTTTGATCATCCTCATCAATATTCCGCTGGCATTGACCGGGGGAATCATTGCCTTGAAGATATCGGGTCTTTACCTGAGTGTCCCTGCTTCTATTGGATTTATTGCGATATTCGGCATCGCATTGGAGGACGGCCTTGTTCTGATTTCTGCATTTCACCGCAAATTGAAGGAAGGCCTGTCCATGAAAGAGGCCATTCTGGATGGAGTGCAGACAAAACTCAGACCGGTCCTGATGACAAGCTTCACCACCATTTTTGGTGTTATGCCCCTCCTTCTCGCCCAGGGGCCGGGAGCAGAGATACAAAGGCCTCTGGCAACCGTTGTTGTGGGAGGACTCATCACGTCCACCCTGGTGACACTCATTGTCCTTCCTCTCATTTTCCAGAGTTTAAAAAAAGAAAAAATCGAAGGATGAAAACAGGTACAGGAAAATCCTTAGCGTTATTTGTTTTATTTGCTTTTTTGCTGTATTGTTCTCCCTCCCAAAGAGGAGTGATTGTGCTCTGTGCCGGAGACAGTCTTACTGAATCTCCATACCCGAGGTTTTTAAAAAACTTCTTGATATCCGCGGGGATTCGGGCCAAAGTCCTCAATTACGGACGAAGCGGAAACACGACGGGAGAATACCTTAGTTACCTCATCAATAACATGGAATCTTTAGCCGAAAAACACCCGGACATCGTCTGCCTTCTCCTTGGAACAAACGATGTCCGCATTGATAGCGACAACACCTCCACAGATTTATTTCATTCCAACCTGAAAGACATTTTAGCCATTTTCAGCCAGTTTAAAAATCCGGATGGGAAAAAAACACGGATTCTTCTGTCAACAATCCCCCCCATACCGGATGGAGTTCCCTTCCCCTTCACCATTGAATCACAGGAACGTGTTGTCAATGAGATCAATCCCCTTATTTTAAAAATTGGCAAAGAAGAAAACCTCCCGGTCGTGGATAACACCACCCTCTTTTTAAAAGAGCCCGGCCTTCTTCCCGAAGTGCACCCCACCGAAGAAGGCTACAGACGCCTCGCCAAAAACTGGTTCGAGGCTTTAAAACCTCACTTGAAGTAACCTCTGCACTGGTCCAATGGAAATGCTCACAGTGTAAGGAAAAGCATTTCTATTTCCGTGATTTTATTTAGAGTTCTGGGAAGATGATGGAGAAATTACATAAGACAAAATCTGAAGAGGGTGGAAAAAGCGACATCCGAGGATTTAGCCTTACCGAGTTGTTCATCGAGGGAAGCCGACAAAGTCGGCCACTGAGTATGTCTGAGCACGAGATGGATTAAGAAAAGTGGTACGCATCTTTTTGGCAATTCTCTATGTAATGTTAAAAATAAGTACGCGGAGTTGCGCAAGTGCCGAGAAGAACCACGAGGGAATGGCGTTAAAAATCCGAGTGGAGCGCTTCCACCTTTTCAGATTTTGTCTTACTTGATTTTTAAGCACTTTCTTGAATTCAATCTTGAAATCATAGAAATAGAGATGCTTACTAACGGAGGGAAAAATTTGCTTTTTTGGATGAAATCTGGTAAAATTTTAATTACAGAAACACTCAATTTCACACACAATTTTATCGGTTTGGAGAAAACATTATGAACAGGAAGCT
>JAUWVG010000501.1 GCA_030617525.1 Candidatus Aminicenantota bacterium
ATGTTTGTCTGTCTAAACACCGAATACAAAATTTACGCAAAAAACCTGAGTGGGGAAACTGAATATGTCGTTGAAAGACCCTACAACAAGGTCAGCATAACCGAGAGAGACAAAAAAGAGATCCTGACTTCCTCTTTTCAAAGGGAACTCGATAAATGGCTTATTGATTTTTTTCCCGACAATTTAGTGGCTATTAAAAATATAAAAAGTCTTCCAAACGGATATCTGGCCGTCTACACAGTTGTTGGTATCAATATGTATGAGATAGACATATTCAATCCGGACGGTTTTTATGTCTATTCTGTTTCTCCTCTTGAAGATATTGCCCTGGACGCTGTGAAATTCTATGGCTTTGGATTTGCGCGAATTAAAACCAAGGATGATGGTTTTATGGTCTATGAGGAATATGCAGTTAATAATCTTCCTGAAATTTTCGGTCAAAAATGATTAATCCCCTAACGGATTTCATTTATTTTTTATAAACAATCTCGCGGCATGGGGGGTATATATATTAAAGAGGTTGATGTGCATAAACAAAAAATAAACATCGTTAAGGTTTCCACTGGCTTCCTTATTTTCTTTTTGATGATCTCGATGTTGTTTTCTCAAAACAATTCTCAAGAGATGGATGAGTTGAAGGCGGACGCACTTAAGGTCTATTTAGACTGTGGAGGTTGTGATCGTGATTATACTCGTAATGAGATAAACTTTGTCAATTATGTGAGGGACCGCCAGGAGGCAGACATCCATATCTTTGTGACGACTCTCAATACAGGGAGTGCCGGCCGTGAGTATTCCATAGAATTTATCGGGCAGAAAAAATACCAGCATCTCCGATTCACACTGAAATACTTTTCAAACAGAGTCGACACCTCTGATGACACAAGAAAAGGGCTTGTGCGGGTTTTGAAAAAAGGGCTCATGCCTTTTATTTCGGATACACCACTGGAAGAACACATCTCCGTTCAGTTTGAGAAAAAAGAAGATGTTAAGCCAACGGTGGTGACAGACAAATGGGATTCCTGGATTTTCAGTTTGGGAATGAATACATCGATGAGTGGGGAAAAATTGTACAGGTACAGTAATATGAGTGGGTCATTTTCTATTAACAGGACAACTCCGGAACTAAAGATCAGCACTTCCTTTCGGGCCAATATGAGCAGCAGCTATTTCGAAATTGGCGACACCACTATCGACACGTCCACCAAAAGGCTCAGATTCGGATCTCTGGTTGTCAAGAGTATATCCGATCATTGGTCTGTTGGAGGGTGGCTCAATGCCGCATCCTCAACCTACAGCAATGAAAAATATTCCTTCAGCGCCACTCCTGCGCTCGAATACAATGTGTTTCCCTATTCCCAGTCAACCAAAAAACAGCTTAATTTTCTTTACAGAATCGGAGTCCGGCACATCGCTTATATTGAGGAGACAATCTACGATAAAATGGCTGAAACACTGTTCAATGAATCCCTCTCCGTGACGCTGCGAATAAAACAGCCCTGGGGGACTGCCAGTGCTTCTTTGTTGGGATCTCACTATTTCCATGATTTCAGTAAGAACCGGTTTTCTGTATACGGCTCCATATCTGTGCGGCTATGGAAAGGCTTTTCCGTCAATGGGAATGGAAGCTTTGCGATGATTCACGATCAGCTGTCCTTAGTTAAAGGAACCCTCACAAATGAAGATATCCTGCTGCGGTTGAGAGAGATTTCGACCACATACCATTACAGATTTTCCATTGGGGTGGGTTATACGTTTGGATCGGTCTACAGCAATGTCGTCAATCCCCGCTTCGGATCGGGGGGTATGTATTAATCAACGATCCTTATTCAGCTGAAGGACGATTTTTGTAGTGCTGCCGAACTTATTTCCGATACTCTCTTCGCAAAGCTGCAGTATTTTTTTATGAATTTCTTTAGGAAGCCGTTTCCCATCGATCGAACATGCTTTTGAGTTTAAAACAAACTCGGCCTTTCCCTTAGGAAGCAGCCCTTCCTTTTTCAGAAATAGGTTCAGCTCGAATTTGAATTTTTCAATGCCTACCATACGTTTCATGACCTCCGAATTTATTTTTTCGATTTCCTGAATCAGACTCTCAAACTCTTTTTCCTTTTCTAAATCCGACAGGTCCTTATCTTTGGTGATCTCTTGCAGCATTTTTCTTATGGCTTGCTCGGCCTCAAGTTCAATTAAGTCTACCCGCCGGCGTTCTGTATCAAGATCTTCTTTCTGCATCCGTTGTAAAAGCCCACTAATCTCTTTGATCTTTTCTTCCTTGGATAGGTCAAATGATTTGTTGATTTCCTCAATCAGCCTTCTTTCAGCAATGGCCGTTCTAGTTACCAGCAGTCCCCTACGAAGGGGTTCCATTTTTGTTGCCAATTCCAACGTCTGCATTCTCTCGATGGCATCCTTAAGCTGTGCGATTTTTTCCTCTTGGGACAAATCGCTCGATTCACTTATTCTTTTAGAAAGGAGATTTAAATTTGCCATGAGTTGAGTTCTAATAGATTCTTGAATGCGACGAGCCACATCCGACTCCAGTCCTGTTAGACTCCTACTCAAGGCAGTCATCTCAC
>JAUWVG010000189.1 GCA_030617525.1 Candidatus Aminicenantota bacterium
CAATTCCGCGATTCAAAGAACGAGTTCTGGGAAGATGATGGAGATATCACACAAAGTGAAATCTGAAGAGGATGGAAAAAGCGACATCCGAGGATTTAGCCTTACCGAGTTGCTCATCGAGGGAAGCCGACTGTGTCGGCCGCTGAGTATGTCTGAGCACGGGATGGATTAAGAAAAGTGGTACGCGTCTTCTTGGAAATTCTCTCTTTTGTGAGCAAGGTTTACGCGCGGAGTTACGGAAGTGCCGAGAGGAGCAATGAGGGAATGGCGTTAAAAATCCGAGTGGAGCGCTTCCACCTCGTCAGATTTTTTCTCATGTAATTCCTATTCGATTTACAGGACCATTTATTTAATTCAAGGAAATGGGGATGCGTTCTTTCCCAAAGGATATTTTGCGTTTTTAGGACATTTTCGCTATTCTATTCTTCGAAGGTCAAAAGAATGCCCGTAAAGGAAAAAGCCGAAATGAAGTTTCTCTATTTTGACGCCTCCTCCGGCCTCAGTGGAGACATGATTTTAGGTGCTCTTCTGGATTTAGGCGTGCCAAAGACTCTATTTTCAGAAAAAATGGCAGGACTGAACCTGCCCGTTGACATCCAGATAAAGGAGACAAAAAGATCGTCACTTCGAGGGCTTAAAATCGATGTTTCCGTCAAGAAAAGTACACATAACTCAGCGCGAAAATGGAAAGATGTGAAGGATCTCATCAACTCGAGTTCTTTTTCAAACAATATCAAGGAAAAATCTCTCTCTATCTTCAAGAAGCTCTTCCAGGCAGAGTCGCACGTCCATGGCCACCCTTTCCATATGACTCACTTGCATGAAGCAGGAGCAGATGACGCCATCATTGATATTGTTGGCTGCTGTTTTCTTATCGACTATCTCAACATCGAAACATTTTACTCTTCACCGTTGAATGTCGGGCAAGGGTGGGTCAAAACATCACATGGAATGTTACCCGTTCCACCACCAGCCGTCGCAGAACTCCTTAAAGATATTCCCGTCTATTCGGCATGGACCAAAAACGAACTGGTCACACCTACAGGAGCGGCGATTGTGACGACTCTTGTCAAGACGTTCCTCTCGTTTCCCGAAATGAATTATGAAAAGATTGGCTATGGGGCTGGGAGTAAAGACTTTCCGGAAATCCCAAACATTCTTCGTGCCTTCCTCGGAAAAACTGAACAGTTTAAAGCCTCTAAAAAGATTTTTACCATCGAGGCCAACATCGATGACAGCACGCCTCAAATATTGGCAGGCTACTTCGAAAAGGCATTTAAATTGGGGGCATTAGATGTGTCTCTCACCCCCATTGTCATGAAAAAAAACAGGCTGGCCACCAAGCTGACACTTATGGCAGAATCCAGCAAACTGGACTCTCTCATCCGTTCGATCTTTGAGGAAACAAGCTCGATTGGTGTCAGATACTATCCAGTTGAAAGACGAGTTCTAGAGCGCAATTTGACAAAAATAACAGTACTGGGCGAAGACATTTCAGTAAAAACCGCCTGCCTTGAGGGAATAGAAGTCAATGCACTGCCCGAATATGAGGACTGCAAAAAAGTCGCCAGAAGAAACAAGATGCCGGTTAAAAAAGTGTATGAGATGGCACAAACAGAAATTTCTCGAAGCAAACAAAAAACCCGATCCAAAAAAAATTGAAAGGTTCGACAGTTTTCATGAATTTCTTAGCCTGGATTATTCACGGGCCGAGGTTGCTGCAGATGCGAGGCACCGGCCAATGAAGCTGTGGTAGTCCACCGCGAGTTGGTCGTAACGAAGCAGATGTGGTAAGATCGGTTTGCCCCCTTGGGGTAAAAAATGCCGTCATTTGATAAAGACTGGCCAACAAATAAAGCAATGTTCATGTTATTACTGAATAACATGCTATGAAATCGATGCCATTGAAGATAAATGAAGGAGTCGGCAGTTTTTATGAATAATTCAGGAGGAAGGAGGAGATAGTATAGTGGATTTAAAAAAAATTGAGGAGGGAATAGAGCTCATACTGAAAGGTGTAGGAGAGGATACCCAAAGAGCCGGCCTGCAGGGTACCCCAAAACGAGTGGCTACCATGTTTACTCATATTTTTGGGGGAAAGGATGAGGATCCCTCCCATGAACTACAGCCCATTGACGGAGAGAAACATGATGAAATGGTCTTGATCAAAAATATCCCTCTCTATTCAATGTGCGAACACCACATGCTTCCTTTTGCAGGTGTGGCTCATGTGGCCTATATCCCTAAAGGCGGACGAATTGTTGGATTGAGCAAAATTGCCAGGGTTGTGGACATATACTCCCGAAGACTTCAGGTGCAGGAACGGCTCACTAAACAAGTTGCAGACCTTATTGAAACCCAGTTAAAACCCTTAGGAGTTCTGGTTGTCATCGAGGCCGAACACATGTGCATGTCCATGAGAGGATCAAATAAACCCAAGTCCATGACTATCACATCCGCTGTTCGAGGTTCATTCAGATCATCAAGTGCTACGCGGGCGGAAGCCATGACCTTAATCAGAGGAGGAGTTGGCAGTGGAAGAGAGACCTAAGAATACTTTTTATATCACGACACCCATATACTATGTGAATGATATCCCTCATATAGGACATGCCTACACAACCATCATTACGGATGCCATCACACGCTTCAAAAAACTGGCAGGCTACGACGTCTTTTTTCTCACCGGGACAGATGAACACGGACAAAAAGTAGAAAAATCATCCCAGGAAAAGGGATTGACGCCCATCGAACTGGCTGACAAAATGGTGATCCGTTTCCAGGAACTATGGAAAGCACTCAATATATCGTACGATTATTTCATCCGAACCACACAGCCCATCCACGAAAAGGGCGTCCAGAAAATTTTTCAAAAACTGAAAGACAAGGGGGATATTTATAAAGGAACATATAAAGGGTATTACTGCATTTCTGACGAAAATTTCTTACCAGAAGATGTTCCTCTAGAAAAAGAAGGTCACAAAATATGTCCGGACTGCGGGAAAGAGTGCAGCCTTGTTTCCGAAGAATGTTACTTTTTTAAACTCTCTGCCTACCAGGATCGTCTTCTCGATTTTTATGTTCAACATCCTGAGTTCGTACGACCCCACACCCGGATGAACGAGGTGGTCAGTTTTGTTAAGCAAGGACTCAAAGATCTCAGCATCACGCGGACAACCGTAAAATGGGCCATACAGGTACCGGATGATCCCGAGCATACAATCTATGTCTGGTTCGACGCCCTGAATAACTATCTGACAGCGATCGGGTATGACTGGAATCTGGAACTTTATGAAAAATTCTGGCCTGCAGATGTTCACTTCATAGGGAAGGACATTCTCCGTTTCCATGCAATTTTTTGGCCGGCCTTCCTTATGGCGTCCGGATTCCCTCTTCCAAAGATCATTTTTGGTCACGGATGGTGGCTCAAAGATGACACAAAAATGTCCAAATCCAAAGGCAATGTCCTCGATCCGCATGTGATCCTAAAAGCGTTCGGACCCGATCCTCTGAGATATTTTCTTCTCAGAGAAATCCCGATCGGTCTGGATGGGAATTTTTCTCATGAAGGATTTCTTCACAGAATAAACTCCGATCTGGCCAACGACCTGGGCAACCTTGTACAGAGAACCCTGACCATGATTTTTAATTATTTTGGCGGACGTATTGACAGCATGGGTGAAGAACAAACCGAAGATGAGGCACTAAGATTGGCATTTGATACTTTAAAGTCCCGTGTCATAGACCACTATGAAAAATACAATTTGAATAAAGCCTTGGAAGAGATCTGGGGATATTTGAATAAAGTCAATAAGTACCTGGCCACACACGAACCCTGGATAATTGCAAAAGATATCACACAAAGGGAAAGGCTTGGAAGAATTCTCTATCAGGCAGCCGCAGCCCTTAGAGCCATCTGCCCCCTCATTTTCCCTGTGATGCCGGAGTCCATGGAGAAAATATGGACTCTTCTCGGTGAAGAAAACTCCATCGAGGACACCAGATTATCTCAGTTTGACTACAAAGACTTCCGCATCACGAGCAACATTCTTAAGCCGGATCCCCTCTTTCCCAGAGTCAAACTCGAAGATTTCTTAAAGGAAAAAGATACCGGGATACCGCCAATTCAGAAGGAGGATAAAATGGAACAAATCACTTTTGACGAATTCAAAAAAATGGACTTGCGTGTGGGAGAAATTTTAAAAGTTGAACACGTCGAAGGCACAAAAAAGCTCTTGAAAATTGATGTCAATATCGGGACAGAAACCCGGCAAATGGTGGCTGGAATTGCAGACACGTATTCTCCTGATGACCTGATCGGCAAAAAAATCGTGGTCATTGTCAATCTTAAACCTGCCGTGATCCGCGGCATTGAATCACAGGCCATGCTTCTTGCGGCCGAGGTTTCCGGAAAAGCCATCGTTCCCTTCTTTCTCAAAGATGTCCCTGCCGGATCAAAAGTTCGCTAAACGTTATATGAGACGAAGATCATTTATCGGCCGCTTCCTGGGAGGCCTTGTGGGCTTCCTTGCCAGCCTTTCTTTCGGAAGAAGCCGTTTTTCCGTTAACTCTGTTTTAAGTCAGAACACTACAGGATCTGATATCCTGGTCAAAGTTCTTGGAACTGCGCAGGATGGAGGAATCCCTCAAATCGGATGTTTTTGCCCAAACTGTCAGCAGGCAAGAAAAGACAATCGCTTCTCCCGCCTCATTTCATCTCTTGCCATTTTGGACTTGAGAAATACAAGGCATTCATTATCGATACTACCCCTGATCTGAGAATCCAATATGATCGAATCCATGAACGTTTGGGAAGAAAAAAAACCGACAGAAAAAATGTCCCAGATGGGATCCTGCTGACACACGCCCATATCGGGCACTATACAGGATTGATGTTCTACGGATACGAATCTTTATCCACACAAAACCTTCCCGTTTACTGCTCCCGGCAAATGGGGGATTTCCTCTCGAGTAACGGGCCGTGGGATCAACTCGTTCGCCTGAAGAATATTTCCCTTCAGTATTTTGATCTCAACAAAAAAAAGAACCTCTCAGAAAATATTTCTGTAATTCCTTTCCATGTCCCTCACCGTGCTGAATATTCAGACACTCTTGGATTTAAGATTATCGGACCAAAAAAAAGTCTTCTCTACATCCCTGATATACAGAGTTGGAGTGGATGGAATCGGTCCATCAAAGAAGAAGTCGAAAAAACAGACATCGCCATTTTAGATGGGACATTTTTCAGCCCTGATGAACTCCCCGGGCGAGACCTGACAAAAATCGGCCACCCCTTTATCACAACATCCCTCAAAATTTTAAAGGACACCGTCCGGTCAGGGGAAAAGAAAGTCGTATTCACACATCTCAATCACACCAATCTCGCACTCAATCCTGAGGGAGAAGAAAGAAGAGCTGTTCTTGAGGCAGGATGCGGCATCGCATGTGAATGGATGGAATTTTTTCTTTAAAAAAAGAGTTAATCCAGGTACTTTCGAAATAAAGAAACAGGAAGAGCCCCCTCTCTTAGAATTTTTGCTGATCCTGATGAAATATCGATCACCGTAGAGGACTGAAAACCCGGAGTTTGTCCCCCATCTACAATCAGGTCTATTTTCCCAAAAAAATCTTCTCGGACACATTTAGGA
>JAUWVG010000403.1 GCA_030617525.1 Candidatus Aminicenantota bacterium
GTGGCATCATAGGTTCCCATACTGACTACCGGCAGTTTTATCCCGGTATTTCCCAAGGTGCGGTAGACAAATTTCCGGTCTTTTTCCTGAAGTTCAAAATCCCTCTTTTCCCCCCTTAGAAGAGATGGAGCAATAACGGCCCCAGCCAGCCCGGTCATTCCGGTTTTTATAAAATCCCTGCGGCCCGTGTTCATTTTTATGCCGGTCATGATGCCTCCTTAAACAAATACCAGAATTTTTCTAACTTAAACCAGCAAAATACATGCCAATCTTACCTTCAGGGTTATCTCCGCGCTCACTATTCTCACAGTGTCCACTTGCGAACACAGTTTATGCAGATTCGGACAATAATTGAAATTTCTCTACTGGCTGTTTATCCATTTGACCATGACGTCCAGCGCAAGACCTATGTTTCCAATCTGGCAGTGGTTTTGGGCATGTTCTTCCTTTGTGAAAATCCTGGAAGTGACGGATTTGGCATTGCTTAAGGCTTTAACCTGTTTGTCATGCATCTTAAAAGGAATGAAATGATCTTCTTTTCCTGTAAGGATTAGCACATCCTGTTTGACTTTATCTGAATGAAGATTTTTTGCATTAAGCTGCAGGACAACTTCAGCCGCATCCATGGGCGTCTTTTTGTCTGCGATATACATCAGATTGTTGATAGTCCAGGCATGCAGTCCGTCCTTTTTCATTTTCTTGAAGGTCATTTTGTTTGTGAATTTCTTAAAATGATTAAAAAACAATTTCATTATTTGTTGAGCCACAATATTGACGAATTGGTTATAATCATAGGCTATGCTCGAAGCAATAATCCTTTTTATCCGGGGTTCAAATACAGCGGCTCTAAAACAAAACCATCCGCCCATCGATATTCCAAGCCAGGTTACATCCTTGAGATCAAAATAATCCAGTATTGCCTTGGCCGGTTTTTCCCATTCATAATCCAGGGAAAGTCCATATTTTTTGCGGGCGGCTCCCTGGCCGGGGCCTTCAAACGCGATCACTTCAAAACCTTGATCCGAAAAGAATTTCATCATAGAGAAAAATTCCTCTATAAAGGAATCAAATCCCCCATGTATTACGATGGTGTCTTTTTTCTCCCCAACCGGAGGTATTTTCATTGCCGGCAAAAAGGTGTCTCCGTAGGGCACTTCAAATCGTTCAATTTTTTCATTTTGAAAAGCTTTATAAAAATATTCAATAAACTTATCGTAAAGAATTTCTTTATCCGGCTCCTCTCGTATCATATAAAATTCAGCAGCACGATAATAAAATGCCGCATTCATGAACCTCCCATCAGAAACAGCTTTTTCCGCCAAATTGAGCATGACATCTTTCCAGTCTTCAAAATCCTTGATCTTTTTCCCGGCTTCTTCCATATCTTCAAACCTGACGTATCCCAGCGAGTACCAACGATTGAGTTGGAAATTGAAGAGCTGGTCTTTATGGAACTTATGGTACCCGACCGGAAAAGTGACTTTGCTTTGAGTCATATGATTTTTTCCTCTTACCAAGATAATTTATCACAAATAAAATACTCTATACAGGCAGATAATATTCTAAATTAATTGGGGACAGTCCCCATTTTTCCGCGCTCCTCTTTCTGGAAAAGCTCGAGGGCATCTTTACCGGTCTTTTGTTATCAAAAAGCAATACCCTATGGGTTGTGATAGAATGACTTAAAATAATGATCATCAAAGAGATCAGGGCGGAATTAAAAAAGCATATTGATTTGGAGTATAAGGAGAGTGTTAAACGGTTTTTTAAAGAAAACCAGGAGATATCTCATTATGGGGTCAGAACTGCAGTTGTCAGGAAAATTGCAAAGAATTCTTTTAAAAAGATCAAGGATAAAAGCAAGGAGGAAATATTCCGGTTGTGCGTCGAACTCCTTCAATCCGGTTTGGCGGAGGAAAGGGGGATTGCCAGCATCTGGGCCTCTTTCCTTATCGACCAATACTCTCCCGATGATTTTCCTTTTTTTGAATCCTGGCTTAAAAAATACGTTAAAAATTGGGGAGCCTGTGATGCTCTTAGCTGTTTTGTGCTCGGGCCTTTTATTCTAAAGTTTCCAGAATATATAGCTGAACTTAAAAAATGGACCGAATCTAAAAACCGTTGGGAAAGGCGGGCCGCAGCTGTCTCTATGATTCTTCCTGCAAAAAAGAGAGAATTTCTGGCAGATGTATTTGTAATCTCAAATCTCCTTCTACTTGATGAGGACGATATGGTTCAGAAAGGCTACGGTTGGCTTCTAAAAGTTGCCAGCAATGAATTTCCCGATGAAGTTTTCCAATATGTTTTGAAAAATAAAGACAAAATGCCTCGAACAGCTCTGCGCTATGCCATTGAAAAAATGCCTACTGACTGGAAGAAAAAGGCAATGGCCCGCAATTAATAATTAGAATTTGATTTTGAAGCCGGTTCTGATGGAGACCCCGGTCAGGTCAATGACAGCATTTCGCAAGTTCCTCGTCGAGTTAAAGCTGGGCACGTTGTTAAATCCGGAGCCTATGATCCCATTCTCATCAATCGAAACAAGTGGATACCACTCATCCGTCAGATAACTGTTGTACTCAAGATATTTAAGAAAGGCATTTTCATAGGACTTTTTCAGCCTCTAACTTTTGAGTCCAGCAGTGTCCCCCCTATTAATCCCAGGATCGTGACAAAACCCAACAAAACAATACTGAAGGCCAAAATTAAAAGGCTGTATAACGATTGATCGAGTTCCAACACAAATTGGAGAACAAAAAGTGATATCGAAATAAGTATCAAAAGAATAGATAATAGAATCTTCTTCTTGAGGAGAGGCGTACTGATTTTTTTAAATCTCATCTTCCCATCATAGAGTCCTGACAACATCCCAATAAGAGTGACAAACGGAAGCAGCCAAACCATCGCTTTAAGCGAAGCAACAAATACAGAGTGCCATGGAATGATTTTGGCTAAGATGAAGAGATTGATGAAAAATATGTAGGTGATAACAGCTATAGGAAAATGGACCAAAGCTGAATGGGCATGCAGCTCAAGCGCTTTTCTTCTTTTTGCAGAAACGGTTGGTTCATATTCCTCAAAAATCTTCCCCTTAAAACCGCAGGCAGGACATAAATCGGGGAGAGTTTTGCTCTTTAAGACAAAACCACACACTTTACACTTGTAGAGCTTATTCATTGCCGTCTCCTTGTAATACGTTCAAAATATTCAAGAAACTCATCAAACTGTTTTTTCTTATCCATTTTCTCTTCGACAAATTTACGGCCATTAATTCCCATTAGTTTACATTTGACTGGATCGGCCCAGAGTTTTTCAACCGCCTCCGCAAACTGATTTACATTACCGGGTTCAACCAGATAGCCGGTTTTTTCGTTAATCACAACTTCAGGGACACCGGCCATTTCTGATGCTATTGAGGGCAGTTTCATGGACAGGGCTTCGAGAATAACATTGGGAAGGCCCTCTTTATAGAGGCTTGGAAGAGCAAGAATG
>JAUWVG010000154.1 GCA_030617525.1 Candidatus Aminicenantota bacterium
GAATTCCCTTAAGGGGAATACTCCCTATTCTGAGAATGAAAGTTTCCTTATAAGAAAGCGGGCAGCCCAATACTCTTAGTACCTCCCTATATCTGCTTGGTGAAAAAAAGATAAACATCAGGAGACACACCAGGATACTCAAAGAAACCAGCATAATGTCAGCCTGTCTAAAAACCTTTATAGCTTCTGAGAATTCTATTTTAGAGAAAATGATCGAAAATATGGCAATAGTTAAAACCCAGGGGAAGGCAAATTTGATAGACTTTTTTAAATTCATAAATCCAAATGCAACAGATTTTTAGTGTTCTTTTCTCCGATAATACTTCTTGTTTAGATGATAATAAAGGACATTGACTAAAGTCGGTAAAGAAAAATTATAAATCAGATTCAATTCCAACCGATGATGATGCCAGCAATTTTGGCACTCAGGCAGATTGAGAAGACGCCAGGCTTTTTCAAATCCATCTTTGATGACGTTTACTGGATTCTCCCTATCGATGGCATAGTAACAAGGAACGAGCTGTCCATCTGGTCGGATGCGTCCAAATATTCGACCCCCTGTACACGGCAAATCACCAAAATTTGGAAATTTATACAAATAGTTGAGCATAACCATGGATTGATCCATGGGATTATAGAATTTTCTCTGGCCTGAAAAAATGTCTTTAAAGATAAAATCTGTGCCAAATTTTTGAAGGACTCCTATGAACTCCCTTGAATTTTTTGTTTTTCTAATCTCTTTTAAAAAATCTAATAATCCTTTCAATTGATCTTGAGCCGGACCCAACTCAGGCAGATCACATAGAGGTTGGAAACTTACAAACGCGCCTGTGTCCAAAGCCTTACTCAAGGTAAAGGTCAGGCTCTCTACTGTTGTATACTTGTTCATCACAGAAACAATCAAACATCGCCAGTTGTTTTTTCTAACCACATCCAAGGCTTTCATTATCTTCGAGAAAGAGCCCTCTCCCCTTGCCTTTTCATGCGCATATAAATCACCATCCAAGCTGACTTGAATCATATCCGCAGAAGCGGCATTTAATTCTTTTTCCATCTGGGGTAATAATAAACCGTTTGTTGTGTACTGAACCCACATCCCAAGTTTTTTGGCCTTGACCACAAGTGCGGGCAAATAAGGAACTAACAGAGGCTCTCCGCCGGTAAAAGAGACAATTTTGCAGCCCGCTTCATGGATTTCATCCAATATCCTAAAGTGTTCTTCTTGTCCCAACTCTTCTATCTCTTCACTCGCATAACAGTGCGGACAGTTGAGATTGCACTTATGAGTCAGCTCAAAGGCCATAGCCAACGGATATCTTTTCCCAAAAAATTTGCAGGCCAAAAGGTGGGTTCCCAGGTCAAATATCGTTTTGAATTTCATGACAACTTTAACTTTCTCCCAGCCAAACAATAAACATTTTCTATTATCAGGTTATTTAAACTTCGATATCTTCCAGTAGAAATTCAGCCTTTTGGGAGCCTCATGGTAGGCGACAAAATTCTCATCTTTCTTGGACATGTTTTCCTGGGAAAAGATCATCTCCAGATAACCTAAGAACTTTCTCTTAAACTCTGTAAAAGAACGGACCTTCAAAGTTGACCTCAACAAAAAAGAAGGCCGAGAGTGATAACTCACATAGGCCCGCTTGGCCAAGCGGTCTAACTGTTCATTGGTAAGATCGGTCCAGGGCCTGGGAAGGGGTCTGTCCACTTCTTTTCCAAGCACCCAATCTCTCCAGTAGTCCTCCCCTGTCTCCTGCACCATCTGTTTCCACAAAGAGGTTAAAGGTTTGGCCAAACACTTGGAAAACTGAACGTAATCTAAGTCAAGTTCTTTGGCAAATTTCAACGTCCTTTTTACAGTTTTTTTCGTTTCACCCGGTGCCCCAACCAAAAAAAAGCCGAGAGCTTTCATCCCCAACTCTTTGGTAATTCCTATCGTTTTCCTTATTTGGTCAAAAGTAATTCCCTTCCTTAGCTTATCCAGCACATCTTGAGAGCCCGTCTCCAGTCCATAGTAAATCCTTCCACATCCTGCTTCCTTCATCTCCTGCAAAAGCTCTGCATCGATATCCACCCGGGACCTGCAGGCCCAGAGAAGGTCAAGATTCCGGTTTTTTATCCCCCGGCAGATATCTATCGTTCTCTTCCTGTCGATGGTGAAGTCATAATCAAAGATGTCTATCTCCCGAATGCCGTATTTAAAATAACACTCCTCCATTTCGCCCACAACAGTCTCTGGGCTCCGGGGATTAAAGGCTGTTTGACCCGCCTCACAGAAACTGCAGGAATAGGGACAACCTAAACTGGTAACCATAACCGTGAAATTCTTCCTCTCTGTAGGAAACTCGGCATAGAGTTCATTGGGGAGAAGGTCTCTGGCTGGATGAGGAAACTTTTCAAAATCGACCGGCTGGGCAGGATTTATCCTGATCTCGCCATTGGCCTTATAGACCAAACCCACCACTTCCTCCAGTTTTCTCTTGCCTTCCAAAGCAGATAAAAGCTGAGGAATTGTATCCAAGGCATGCTCTATCACTCCATAATCTATCTCGGGATGGCTTAGTGACTCTCTGGGATAGACCCGGAGGTTATACCCCCCTATTACAACTTTTACCTTGAGTACTTTTTTTAGATACCTTATCCATTCCAGAGTTTCGGGAAACATATAGGTGGTCATCATAAAACCAATAATATCCGGTTTAAAGCTCTTCAGTTTGTCTAAAACCTCTTCCTTGGAGAGCTTTAATGTCCGGGCATCGATGAGAGTTACCTGGTGACCTGCTTGCCGGGCAATGGCAGCAACCCAGGCCAGGCTTAACGGAGGAAACATTCCAAAATATTTTTGGACAATCCGCAAATTTTCCTCGTGAACCTTGTATTTAAAGGGATTAAAAATCAGAGCGAATCGCATTCTATCCCTTTGTATATATTCTTTTCCTGATTAAATAACCATTCAAAATTAAACTCAAGAAAATCAAGGGAACAAAAAATTGGGTCAACAGTTTTATTTTACCTCCCATTGCGCAAGTTGTTATAAACCAATAATCCAAGCACTTGTATCTTATAAAATCTTCGCCTTCTCCTTGATAAGGAATATTTTCTCGAATGGCAGCAACTGTCTGCTTTAGGTGTGAAGGCCAAAATTTAAAAAGCCCAATTACAGATGAATGTTTTAGCTCAAAGACAAAATCCTGGCTGTCATCGATTCCCATTCCAGTCATAACATTTACGTAATCCAATCCAACCGCCAAAAACTGGATCAAAAAGCTTAATCCCACTAGAAAGACGACCAAAACTAGGAGCAGTTTCCTTTTATTCTTATATATTTTTTCAATAACCGAACTTATGGGCAAAAGCAAAAAAACACTAATCGTAACCATGTGCCTGGGCCCCCAACTGAAACCTCCATCCCAGCCTTCGTGTCTTGAATAAAGCAAAAGGTAAATTAGGGGTATGGATATAAACAGTAGAGCCTCTGCTCGATGACGTTTCATAAAGCTTATAATTCCGAAGAAAAAAAGTAGCAGGCTGGGTGCATAGACAAAAAGACCCTTGCCAGGACTCAATAACTGTCCGAGTAATCCCTCGAAAATAGGATTCGTAAACAATTGAATTTTACTGCCGTAACCGGTTTCCCAAATGGACCCGAATCTCATGTAGTTATAACTAAGGACAAGGAAGATAAATGCAGTTAAGGGCATAACAAATACAAAAAAACGCTGTATTGTACCTCTGAGACCGATTTTTTCTCTGCGTAATAAATACAGCAAATAAAGAAGCAATAAGGGTGTCACCATAATCGAGGCGTGTCTTGTGGCCACTGAAAATCCAAGGGCAAATCCTGAAAACAGCAACCATTTCATCTGTCCCGATTGTTTATAACGGTACAAAGCAAAACAAGAAAAAAGCAGTAAAAATCCAACTAAGGGCTGCTCAAAAAAATATTTGGTATAAGGCCAAGCCAAGGTCGTCAAACCATAGATCAGACAGACAAAAAAACTCACTTTTGAAGAAAATTTTAGCCTCTTCAAAAAGAGAAAAATTAAAACACACATCAAGGCCGTTATTAATGGAGAAAAGGCAAGCATTGTGCCTTGAAGGCCATCGAGGTCCGAACCGAAAACAGCTTTGCCGATCAAGAACAGGGGAACAGCGGCCAGAGACTGCCCAAAGCCGTATTTGGCATAGACATAGCCGTTTCTGCCAATTTTGCCCAAGGGCGTCTCTGTTCCCGGTTGACTTTCACTCGGCAAATGATTGGCAATATAAGGCTGACCATCAGGCCAATAAGTGAACCGACCATCCAAAACAAAGTTTTGAGTCACAAAATAGAGGGCCTGATCATGGAGGACATAAAAATGGCCAGCCATGGTCAATACATAAATGGAGAAGAAAAAGAAAAACAGGATTATTCCTAGAGGAATATTTTTATAAAACTTTCGTTTCAAGAAGTTTTGGATCACTCTCAGTGCAATTATTGCATTTTTATCTATCCGTTGCCAATAGAAAGATTGAATAGGTCAGATCAAATAAGAGTTCCTGCTGGCCACATCAGGCCCTGTGTTTTTTGCTGAAAAAATGGTTAGCCATTGAAAGGGGGAACACACATCTTTGTATTGACAATTGTTCTCCTTGCATTCATAAATGGCCTGAGGGAGTATGAATTCTTACAGCCGTAGAGACTTCTTGAAAAAATCGGGTGTGGCCTTCTCGGGCCTGGCTCTGATGGGAAAACCCAGATTCTTGCCTGATCTCAAAGAGACCAGACCTGTATCGCTTGAAGAAAAATTAGGGCAGATGCTTTTAATCGGTTTCCGTGGTATCAAAGTTGATAAGAATCACCCCATTGTCCAGGATATTCTGTTGAGAAACATCGGGAGTGTCGTTCTTTTTGATTATGATGTCCCCGATAAATCTACTGTTCGTAATGTTGCTTCACCCAGCCAGTTGAAAAACCTTGTTTCTAATCTTCAGTCTTTTTCCAAGACTCCGCTTCTCGTTGCTGTGGATTATGAAGGCGGCCGCATCTCAAGATTAAAGGAAAAGTTCGATTTCCCTTCCACATATTCGGCCCATTATTTTGGACAAAAAAATAATTTGGACCTGACTTTCAGACATGCGGAACACATGGGCAAGCTTCTCCAAACACTTGGAATAAACCTCAATCTGGCTCCTGTGGTCGATCTCAATACAAATCCGGATAATCCTATTATCGGAAAGCTTGAAAGAAGCTATTCAAAAGATCCTGAAATAGTGACCTCTCATGCAGAAAAATTTATTCAGGCATTTCACAGGCACAATGTGCTGTGCGCGCTCAAACATTTTCCGGGCCATGGGAGTTCTACCGGTGATTCCCATCTCGGGATGGTCGATGTCTCCCGTACTTGGATTGAGGACGAGCTTTTTCCCTACAGTAGTCTTATTTCCAAGCACAAAGTGGATGCCGTCATGACCGCCCATGTGTTTAATAAACACTTGGATTCAGAGTATCCCGCCACACTTTCCAAGCGGATTATTACAGGTCTTCTCAGGGAAAAATTGAAATATGATGGCGTAGTGATCTCCGACGACATGCAGATGGGAGCCATTGCACAAGAATATGGTTTGGAATCTGCGATTTTCAGAGCTGTCGAGGCGGGTGTAGATATTCTTGCTTTTGCAAATAACTCGACATTTGACGTTTCCATAGCCCTCAAAGCTGTCGAGATTTTAAAAAGACTCATCAAAATAAAAAAGATCAGCTCTGAAAGGATTAATGAATCCTACAATCGTATTATGAATCTTAAAAAAGGAGTGAATTATGACAGAAAAGCTTAATGAGCTTCTTGAGGCGTCTATTGAGCTTGAGCTGTGTATGTCCGAATTGTATTTTTTGTACGAAAATCTATTTCCGGAGGACAGCGAATTCTGGTGGAAACTTGCCAATGAAGAGGTCAATCACGCAAGCCTTTTAAAAAGTGGACGTGTTTATCTGGAGAAGGGCATCCTGCCTGAGGAGATCCTATTTGAAGACATCACGGGTCTGAAGAGTTCGATCAAAAAGATTCAAAAGATGATTAACGAGTACAATCAAACAGCACCTTCCTTTCAGTGATTCAGACAGTAGAGGGCAATCCATTTTAACTCATTAATTTATAAGAACTTGTAGTCCATCAAAAAACGGATCTTAAAATTATCTTCGGATGGCTCATTTTTTTACTTGACAACTGATTGCATATAATATATAAA
>JAUWVG010000462.1 GCA_030617525.1 Candidatus Aminicenantota bacterium
AAGATCAGAGAAGTGGCACCAATTCTCGCACTCTCGAGCTTATCCATAATTCCTGGGGATATCCCCATAGGTTTTCAACCCTCTCTCGAAGGCACTTTCATTATGGCGAATATTATGGAATCTGCAAAAAAAGAAGTGACGCCTACTTATGCCACGCATTTCCTGGATTATAAGGGCATTGTCGATACGGAATACATGACGAATTTTATTGATAGTAAAGCACAGATAGATGTGATCAAAGATCCCATCTCCGGGATCAATTTTTTGCATTTTTCCATCATGCCTTCAGAACTTTCCGTCGACTACTATGAGCCGAATGACCAGTACTACAGCGATCTTCGTATAGATGTGAGTCTAAGAGTCCAGGACAGAGTCATTTACCAGTATTCGAAGGAATTTCCGTTGTATTTTTCAGATGAGGAACTCAGTCAAATGGAGGCCTCGGGTATTACTATCGAGGATTCTTTTCCACTTGCGGATGGGGATTATAAATTCATCGTCCTCCTCCAGAATTCAGTTGCGAAAGAGTTCAGCATTATTGAAGAGGAACTTTCGATTCCTGAAGATAATGGTGTATTAAAAATCAGCGGTCCTTTCTTTGGCTTTAAGATCATAAACCTCGATGAAAGCTATCATATTCCCTATAAAATATTGGACAAAAAATTGGCCGTAGATCCCAATAACACGTTTGGGACTTCTGATGATGTGGTGTTCTTTTTCAATATTGAAAATTTAACGCAGGATTTGTGGAGTGGAGGAGAGGTTAAGGTTTCAATTAAGGGTACTACAGGAGAGAAGCCCTATGAGAAAACCTATACGTTGGATTTAAACACGTATACGTTTAACAAAATTCTTTTTTTGTCCCAATCTTTACCGGCATCTGAATTTGTACCGGATTACTATTACCTTAACCTGACTTTTATAGACCAAGAGGGCCGCTCAGTGGATGAACAGAGCGGGCAGTTTATAATTTCACCGCAAACAGCTGTGGCCCACCCCAATCCAAAGATCAAAGGTGTCCCTCTCCAGAATCAATTTATCCATTACTTCATGTTGGCCCAACAGTATGAAAATCTGAATAAGGTCGATAAAGCG
This sequence comes from Candidatus Aminicenantota bacterium, assembly GCA_030617525.1. Lineage (GTDB taxonomy): Bacteria > Acidobacteriota > Aminicenantia > Aminicenantales > Aminicenantaceae > JAUWVG01. The sequence goes on from JAUWVG010000462.1 coordinate 1,096, forward strand.
AAAGAAAACTATGCTAAAGCTTACGGACTGAAGCCTGCTTATATCAAGGGATTGATCGAATACGCCAACTTCACTCTGAAGCAGAACAACTTCGACAAGACCCTTGAATTGATTGAAAAGGCCAAGGATGTTGAGGAACAGAAATTTAACTATCATTTGATCAAAGGCAAAGCTCTGATGGGATTAGGCAGGTACCCTGAAGCCATTGTAGAATTCCTGGAAGGAAATCAAATTTACAACAGCGATCTAGGACTGCTCAATTCTCTCGGATTCTGCTATTTTACAACTGACCAGGTTCAAGAGGCTTTAGAGATACTTAAAATTTCTCTCAAACTCAATCCTGAACAGGAGCAGGTCAAGGCTCTCATAAAAGAGATTGAAAAGAAATAATTCAGGTGTTGTTGTATTTCTAAAAAAAATTCATTAAAATAAATCAATAATACTTACTCCCTATACCATACATAAATCAAGGAGGACAAAAATGAGGAAAAAAGGGGAAAAGCTAACGGCATTAATTCTTGTATTTTCTTTGGTGGTACTTTCAGCAGACTTGAATGCGGCAATAAGAAAGGGAGTTAATATAACGATCTCGAAAACTAATGGAGAGGAAGTCAGCGGTGAGCTTGTGACGGTCAAAAAGGATTCACTCCTGTTGTTGGACCTCGAAACAAAAACGGACATTTCTGTCAATCTCGACGTCATTGATGTTATTACGGTTAATAATAAATCTCTGATGTTTGAAATGGGAATGGGAGCTTTCCTTTTGGCGGGTGCGGCAAGGTTAAGTCTTCACAGCACACTGGAAAAAGGACAAGAGAAAGAGGAAGCGACAGAACATCAAGTGCAGGATGTCTGGTTATGGGGGGCCATTGGCGCCGGAGTTGGCGTATTGGCCGGTTCAGTTTTCGGAATAGATAAGTCGATCCGTATTCAAGGGGAATCCGATGCGGACATCCAAGATGCTCTGGAGAAACTCAGCAAAAAAGCCCGTGTCCGCGGCATCCAGTAGTGTAGTAATTACTGCCCGTTTTGAATTCTTTCGAATCTCCACTCGCATAATTGCTTAAACCTGTTCATAACATTTGCTGTAACTCGATTATGAACTTTCTCCCAGATTTTATTGATAGTGGTTATTCTTTTTCCTGATTCTCTTCCGTAGAAATTGAATCCTACGGCAAAAAAAAGCTGAGTCTGCTCTACTTCTTTTTGTATAGCGATGGATGATCTGGCATACATGGCATAAATTCCGATCGGATATCCGCCACTGCTGCTGTAAAGCAAATATCGAGCATTATCGTCCGCGGGACCTGGCAAAAACTGGAATTTCAAGGCATTGAGATAGAAAAGAGGTATATATTTCAGGCCTATAAAACTTTTTTTGAATCCAAAAGGGTATTTTCTGCGGTTTAATAAATAAATTTTGATGTGTTCGAGCTTCCCCTCCTGTCTTTCTACTGTAGCGATATGGTTGGGCCAGCAAGAAGAGTGGCCATCCCACTGGATTAATTCCTCAAATACATACCGGACAGGAGTTTTGATCCCGATCCTATGAATGTTCTGCACGGAATATTTAAGGACATCTATCCCGATCCGCTGTATGATCCGATGACTATAGGCTTTTTTTTCCTCTTCGTTGGCAAACTTAATCAATGTAGGGACCTTCGGTTTATTCAGAAAAAAGTAGTTGATATCGGTCAGGATTCCACTGCTTTTCTTTGGAGGAATTTTCATTGTTTATTGAAATAATTATGCTACACTTATCCACTGGTTATTTCAATTTA
>JAUWVG010000187.1 GCA_030617525.1 Candidatus Aminicenantota bacterium
GTAAATACGAATATAAATGCAAACGAAAAAAAGGTGAGAAGTTTTGAAGTACAAAAAAAGGATACTGGCTTCATGCAAACCTGCCCGTACTTAGGCCATAATAATTTCTATCCACATATACATACTGAAAAAATCCCGTTCTTTAGACACTCTGTCTTCAACTTGGATATAAAATCGATAATTAATGCGATATTCACCATCTATCTTACTGCGAAACAATTTAATTCTATAGCAATCAATATTCAAGGTCAAAAAGACAACTCCCTCCCCAGGAAGATATGATTTAATTACCCACCAAATCAGCATTTTTCTCAGTTTCACAAGCTCTGAATATAAGTTTTTGTTCAAAATATCAGTTCTATAAGAATCCAGTTGGGCGTGCCACTCTTTTTCCCTATATCTTGAAACTAAATCAGCAACTTAGAGGATGGACCTCACGAAAATACTAGCATTCCAGGTGGTAACAATTTTGAGGTGTTCGTTTTTGAAAAGCAAACATAGTAGATTATAGTTCTATTCCATAATCCATGACAGAGTCATTTTTTGTTCAGGAGAAATGGAAATTGTCCAAGTAACAGGGAAATTTCCTGTATAAGAAGCTTCAACTTTCAGGTTTGGATCGCCCATTCTTCGCATCCACTGGCCCAGGGCAATATAGGCAACATTGCTGAACGGTTGAGTGTTGATCTTGTTCATCAGAGGATCTCTAAAAGTCAACATATGCCCCGAACCCGGCTTTTGTCTTGTAAACTGGATTCTGAAACTGGGATGTGGATCGCTGCTTTCATCTAATTTTTCTGTAGAAAAACCTGTTAATAAAGGAATCCCAGGTTCAGAAGCATTCAAAAGTGCTCCTCCTGACAAATTAGCAGTTCGCATGTGTTTTAATTGTGCTATGCATGTCCTGGGAGTATAACAGTGGATGCTCACATCCCAAACACCTGATACAGTCCAGCTCCAGGGAACTGCACTCCCGGTGTTTTTTGCATCCAAAGAATACTGTAATCTGCCGTGATATTCAGGTATGTTCAAATCCTCAACAGATATTTTCATTTCCTTGACATGCAAGTTAGAGATGAGTGCTATATTTGGGTAGGGCAAAGGGATTGGACTTGGAAGCGGTTCCATTTCTGTAATCGAAAAGGAGATAGAGGGCATTTCGATATTCAATTCAGGGGATATCAGAACACTGAAGGTGCCGCTCTCCAGAGAAATGGGTTTGTGAAGATTGACGGTCGTTTCAGGCAGAGTGGCGGTGAGATTCAAAGCATTGCCTGATGTATTGGGGCCATTGATGCCTCGTACAGCATAGGGTCCGCCCGGACCGTTTATCATTCCCGGGAAAATTGGCGCAAAATGAATGGGTTGTTCCGGGATTGTTAGAGTCTCTGAGCCTACAGTGACTGGAAAGGTTCCATCTATATAACCGGCTCCAGGCTGCAGTTCCAAAGTGTAAGTTACAGGAGAACCATCTGAATCATTCCCCTGAAGATTTATCGTGACCGGCTCCAGCTCAAAGGCACTCACAATTCTGGCATTTATAGCTTCTCTATTGGAATTAGAACTGGCAGAGAAAAACGAAACGCAGAGGCATAGCAATAGAATCACCAGAAAAAAATGAATTCTTTTCACAATCATCCTCCATAAAATTCCCTTTTTGTCAGTTTCTATCATTCATACTACACTTAATTAAATCCATTCCACAAGGATTCAAGTTTGCCTGGTTTAAATTTAGGAATTTCCTTTGCTAAAAAAACTACGTGTCGAATATTTATGAAATTTTCTACACGTTTTTTCAATATATCGATTTTATCGACACATGACGTTTTTTTGTTTTAAAGAGTGTGTAACTCTATTTTTCAGACTGGTAGGCGTTCAATAATTTCTTATTCTGCAGCATTAAAGCCGAAAGAAGAGTGATCAAAGCCACAATCCCAAGAATGATAGCCATAACGGTCCAGGATTCTCCTACCGCGATTCTCATGCGGCGAAGAAAGAGGAGACGTTCTATCCAGATAAGACCTCCACAAATAAGGTATATTTGATAGATCCTTATGATCCACTTTCGTTTTATGAACAGAATAAAAGGGAAAAGAAGGGTTAACGGGACCAGCCAGTTCAAATCGACTCGTGAAAAATGGGCCGCGAGCAGCACGCTTGAAATGATGGGAAGAATGAATATTTTTATCATAATGGCCAAATTATAACATGTTTCTTTAAAACAACATCGAAACTTTTTCTCTAATTGACAGAGATGGTGCTTATTATTATCCTGTAACACTATGAATTGTCACATCTATCTTTTCGATTATCCAAGGAGACAGACATGCGAAGACGAACAATTGTTCTGATATTCGCCGTTTTGATTGTGCTCAATTTAGGTCTAGCTTCAGACCAGACAAATTGGCCTCAGTTTAGAGGTCCTGGCGGATTGGGGATTGCTAAAGATGGCCAGAAACTGCCTGTGGAATTTGACCAGGCGAACAATATGATCTGGAAGAGTGAAGTGAGCAAGGGGAATTCTTCACTGTGTGTGTGGGGGGACCGCATTTTTTTAACAGGATTGACGGATAAAAAATTGGAGACGATGTGTTTGGATCGAAAGAGCGGGAAAATTCTGTGGAGGCAGTCTGTTACACCGGAAAAAATCGAACGTGTTCATCCCATAAACTCTCCTGCAACCCCCACGCCCACAACCGATGGAGAACGCGTGTTTGTCTATTTTGGCTCATACGGATTACTCTGTTATGATTTTGAGGGCCGTGAAATTTGGAAGAGAACTCTGCTTCCGCCTTTGAGTATGTATGGGACGGCGGCGTCTCCGATTATGGCAGGTGATTACCTGATCTTTTGTAACGATCAAAAAACAGGTTCTTATCTGGAAGCCATTGACCCGGAGTCGGGGAAAACTGTGTGGAAAACACAGCGGGAGAAGTTTCCCGCAGCCTGGTCAACGCCCATGCTCTGGAAAAACAATGGAGTCGATGAACTGGTCATCTATGGCATCTGGTGGATGACGGGCTACGACTTGGAAACCGGAATTGAACGGTGGTCGGTGCCGGGCTTTACGGATGAACCCTGTATAACTCCTGTGAACGGAGAGGGATTGGTGTTCACCACATCGTACAACATGAAGAACAATCCTGAGGTGATCGGGCTTCCTGAATTCGATGAGCTGTTGGAGGAATATGATAAGGACAATGATGGCGAGCTGACGCGTGAAGAAATTAAGGAAAACCAAAGCATTTTGTCCAGATATGATGCCGATGGGGAAGGGGACCATCCTCTGCGCGGTTTTTTTAATTTTTTAGATGTGGATCGCAGCGGAAAGATCACAGTCAAAGAATGGAGCAAGATGATTTCCTTTCTCAACAGCTTTAAGCAAGAAAATGCATTGATGGCGATTCGTCCATCCAGCGATCCTGAAGAGGAGCCTGAGGTTGTCTGGAAGCACAATTATGGAGTGCCCGAATGTCCATCGCCGCTCTATTATGATGGCCGCATCTATATGATTAAAAATGGAGGTATTGTTTCCTGCTTGGTGGCAGAGACGGGCGAATTGAAATATCAGGATAAACTGAGAGTGGGTGGACCTTACTACTCCTCACCTGTTGTTGGGGACGGGAAAATTTATGTGCCCTCCGCACGCGGTGTGATCACAGTTTTTGAACCCGGAGATGATCTGAAAGTTTTGGCACGAAACGATTTGAAGGAACGGATGATGGCTACACCGGCGATTGTTGATGGGACAATTTATGTGCGGACAGAAAACAATGTCTATGCCTTTGGATTTTCCAAGTAGTATTTGGCGAGGAACACTAAAAAAACTTGGAATCTGATCTTGTTAGACCTTGGAGCGGTTGGTTGCTTTTTGGATTATTCGTACTATTGACAAAACATATCCATTAAGTCAATTTAATGGATAGTACGATATTACAATATCACATCCTCAAGAGGATTAAAAGGAGGAAGATGTGAAACAAATATACGTTGTGCTCTCAGTTCTTTTTCTCATATCCAGCTTATGTTTTCCCGGTGACACGAATTTCAACCGGGATTTACAATATGGATTGTTGGGAGCTGAAAGATCAGAATTTATGCCTTCCCTGTTTGAGTTCGACACTGGCTATTTGGCCCAAAAACTCCGGGATATCGAAAAGGCCGGTTCACTTCAAAGTACAGGTCGCCTCCTTACTATCGGGGGGGGACTGCTGGCTGTGATGGGTTCGATATTCCTTATCGGTAATAGAGATTTTGGAGGGGACTGCTGCGGACGAAAATTCAGGAATTGGGGATATTTATTTTTGGGCACAGGATCTGCATTGGCTGTGGCTGGTATAATTATAACGGGCAAAGGGAAAAAAATTGAGGGAGGCCTTGCTCTGCACTTCGATCCTGTCCGGAAAGAAGGGGCAATGGGATACAGACTGGTGTTTTAGCAAGCTGATCGTCCATTTTAACCTCGAGAGAGATAGAGTAACATAGAGATTGTAAAAAATCGATTACAAGACTAAGAAAATGAAAGCCATTCAAGTAAATAACCTGACAAAAAACTTTAACGGCGTTGTCGCTGTGGACAATATCACCTTCGACGTCGATACCGGGGAGCTTTTTGGCCTTCTTGGTCCGAACGGGGCCGGAAAGACGACGACAATCAATATGCTGTCTACACTCCTGAAAAAAACATCCGGTTCAGCGACTGTTGCCGGCTTTGATATTTCTAAGGATAAAGACGATGTCCGGCGCAGTATTGGTGTTGTTTTCCAAGAGCCGGCGCTGGACAGCAAACTGACCGGGCGAGAAAACCTTGAATTCCATTCCATGATGTACGGGATCGGAAAAGAGGACCGGAAGGCAAGAATCAAGGACGTTATCAACCTGGTCGACCTGGCTGAAAAGGAACGTGTTTTGGTGGAGAAATATTCTGGAGGCATGAAAAGACGCCTGGAAATCGCACGCGGATTGATCCACAGGCCAAAGGTGCTGTTTTTGGATGAACCTACACTTGGGCTCGATGCACAGACCAGGCGCCATATCTGGGATTACATAAAAAAACTCAATAGAGAAACGGATGTCACGATCATACTGACCACTCATTACATGGAAGAGGCCGATTTCTTGTGCACCCGGATTGCTATCATGGACCAGGGGAAATTTGTAGCCCTGGACTCACCAACCAAGTTAAAGGATATTCTTGGAGGTGATGTTGTCACTCTTGAAATTGAGGGCAGAGCGGATGAATTGATCGATTTGATGGAAAGCCTGGAATGGATAAAAACTTTGACCCAACACAACAACCACTTGAGTCTCACCCTGGAGAAAGGGGAGAGGCGTATTCCGGAATTGATTAAGCTGGCCAATAAAAATAATGTCCAGGTTACATGTGTGCAACTGCGGAAACCCAGCCTTGAGGATGTGTTCCTTCATTATACAGGCCGAATGATTAGGCAGGAGGAAGCCAACCAGACTGAACGGAATAAGGCCATGATGAGAGGACGTATGGGGCGAAGACGATGATCAGCCGAACTGCGATTTATGTTCTGTGGCTTCGGGAGATGAAACGGTTTCTCCGTGCGAAATCCCGGATAGTTGGGACTGTGGCCATGCCTCTTTTCTTTTTGCTTTTTTTGGGCATGGGATTCAGGAGAATTGCTATTCCGGGGATGAGTGAGGATATGGACTATCTCCGTTATCTTGTCCCAGGGATTTTA
>JAUWVG010000270.1 GCA_030617525.1 Candidatus Aminicenantota bacterium
TGGCTGAGTGTTCTCTACAAAAGTGTGTTTGCCAAGCTTTATCCGGAAAGAGCCAAAAGATATGAAGACCAAGCCGATATTTTCGCGCAGAGATATCAGGAACTGACCAAGATGGAAGCCAAGAAGAAAGCACTCGAGAAAGAACTGGTTAAGTAGAGAATTTATAGAGCCATGTCATTGCGAGGAGCAAAGCGACGTGGCAATCTCACACAGCTTCACGCGCCGCGCCTACCATCTACGGCAAACTCGATTCGTGAATTATCCAGGATAAATGTTTATACCTTTAAAAGACGAAAATCCGACATCCCGTTTCCCGATTGTTACGGTTCTCTTTATTGCTCTCAATGTTATTGTCTTCTTCTTTCAACTTGTTTCTCCCGAAGGGCTGCAGTTTTATGTTTACAAAATGGGAACGATCCCTTATGAGATCACCCATTTCAAATCTTTACCTCTGGTGGTCGGTCAAACTGCAGAGCAGATACCCCGGCTGGCTCCTGTTCTAACACTGTTTGTGTCTATGTTTTTGCACGGCGGATTTCTTCATCTGCTGTTCAACATGCTCTACCTGTGGATATTTGGAAACAATGTCGAAGATTTTTTGGGGCCTTTCCGTTTCATTGTTTTTTATCTGCTCTGTGGGGTAGGAGCGAGCTTGACCCATATTATTTTTAACGCGAATTCTCAGGTTCCTATGATCGGAGCCAGCGGCGCTATTGCGGGAGTGCTGGGGGCGTATCTGATCCTCTTCCCTAAAGCTCGGGTGATGACCTTTGTGATTTTGTTCTTTTTTATAAGGATCGTGCCCATTCCGGCAGCCTTTGTTCTCGGTTTTTGGTTCCTTATGCAGGTGCTGAACGTGGGGGTTGGAGGCGGGGTTGCCTGGTTTGCCCACATCGGGGGCTTTCTGATCGGGATGGGATTGATCAAGCTTTTCACCAAAAAACGCCCCAAAGTCTGGATCCACTAAACGATTCAGATGGTTGACATATTTCCTGATATTTAGTATTCTTTCTGCTCACAAACTCTTAAACTTAACGGAAAAACGTTCTAAGGTTTGAAGCTATGAAGACTTTTGCACCTAAAAAAGATGAAATCGAAAGAAAATGGTGGCTGATTAATGCCGATGGAAAAATTCTCGGCCGGTTGGCTACAGAAATTTCAGTACTCCTTCGTGGAAAGGGAAAAGCGACATTTGCCCCTTTTATCGATACCGGAGACTTTGTTGTTGTGATCAACGCGGAGAAACTCCAGCTGACTGGAAGGAAACTGGAACAGAAAAAATACTATTCACATACTGGATATCCCGGTGGGATAAAAGAAAAAACTCTCAATGAATTGATGGACACAAATCCTGAAGAAGTTCTACGGAAAGCAGTCTGGGGAATGATTCCCAAAAATAAACTCGGTCGGAAAGTTCATAAAAAACTTAAAGTCTATCGAGGACCCAATCATCCTCATGAAGCACAAAATCCAGAGGAATACCAGTTTTAGGAGGAATCTTGAGTTTAATTCAGTACTACGGAACAGGAAGACGGAAAAACGCCGTAGCTCGGGTCTATCTGCGGCCAGGAAAAGGGGAGTTCACCCTTTATGCCAATAAAAGACCCCGCCCTTTTTCTGAGTATTTTACAATGGGCAGCTATAAAAGTACCATAAAACAGCCTCTCTCGCTCACAGAAACAGAAAATAAATTTGATGTTTTTATTCGTATAGACGGAGGCGGATTGAACGGCCAGGCAGAAGCCATACGGCTGGGAATAGCTCGAGCTCTTATAGAATTCAATAAAGAATTGAGACCGGCCCTCAAAAGCGCAGGTCTCTTGACACGAGATGCCAGAATCAAAGAAAGAAAGAAGTACGGATTGCTAAAAGCCCGGAAAGCACCTCAGTACCACAAGAGATAAATGGAGGATAACAGTTGCTTACAGTCACTATGAAAGAACTTTTAGAAGCAGGTGTTCATTTTGGCCACCAGACCAAGAGCTGGAATCCCAAAATGAAAGGTTACATTTTTGGCCAGCGAAACGGCATTTACATCATAGATTTGCAGAAGACCATAAGGATTTTCAAAGAGTCTCTTTTGTTTGTCGAGGAGGCAGTTGCTCAAGGAAAGGAAGTCCTGATGGTAGGAACAAAAAAGCAGGCTCAGGATATCATAAAGGATTATGCTGAAAAATGTGAAGCCCACTATGTAAATCAGCGCTGGCTGGGTGGACTGCTGACCAACTTCGGTGTTATCCGCAGCAGTGTAGAGCGGTTGATCGAGATGGATGAGATGAAGGAAGATGGACGCTGGGATCTCTTGACGAAAAAAGAGCAGTCCAGAATGGATAAAGTTTTCAGAAAACTGACAAAAAACCTTGGCGGCATCAAAAATATGACCAAACTGCCCGGCATCATGTTTGTGATCGACTCTACCAAGGAAGATATTGCCATCCTGGAAGCTCAGAGGCTAAAAATTCCGGTTGTTTCGATTGTGGATACGAACGGGGATCCTGATGGGATTGACTACCCGATTCCCGGAAATGACGATGCTCTGCGGGCCATTGAGCTGTTTACCCTGAAAATATCGGATGCTATCCTGGAGGGCAAAAAGAAAAAACTAGAGAAGGAACTTCAGCAGGCAAAAACAGATGAGGAACCCGCTTCAGAATCAGAAGAACAGGCCGTGATCAAAGAGGAACAACCCGCTTTTGAAGAGCCGGTTATTGCTTCTGAAGAGACTCCTAAAGAAACGCCAAAAGAGGAACCAGAAGAAAAACCCGAAGAAGCACCTTCAGAACAAGCGGCTCCTCAAGAAGCTTCTGCCGAGAAAAAAGAGGAAGAAAGCCCTGAAGCATCAGAAAAAACCGAAGAGGGAGAGAACTAGGTATGGAGATTACTGCTGCAACTGTCAAGGAACTGCGTGATCGTACGGGATTAGGCATGATGGAGTGCAAAAAAGCACTCAATGAAAGCGAAGGAGACATCGAAAAAGCCATCATTATTCTGCGGAAAAAAGGATTTGCCCGAGCTGAGGGCAAGATGGACCGGAAGACTGCAGAAGGAATGGTTGGTTCATATATTCACATGAATGGCAAAATCGGAGTCCTCGTTGAAGTCAACTGTGAGTCAGATTTTGTGAGCAGAAACGATGAATTCCAGGAAATGGTCAAAAATATTGCCATGCATATCGCAGCGGCTAATCCCAGGCATGTTTCCCCGGAGGAGATTCCACAGGCCGTCCTGGACCAGGAAAAAGAGATCATTCATGAGCAGTTCAAGGATTCGAAAAAACCACCTGAGATTGTTGAAAAAATTGTTCTGGGAAAATTAAACAAGTTCTACGAAGAAATTTGCCTGTTGGATCAAAAATATATAAAAGATGACAAGGTAACAATCAAAGAATATGTGGCGTCTTTTATTGCTAAATTTGGAGAGAATATAAGAGTCAGAAGATTTGCCCGGTTCCAATTGGGCGGATCTTAATAATAAATGATGGCTCAAGACAAACCAGTTTTCGAACGAATTCTGCTCAAACTTTCGGGGGAGTCTTTACTTGGAAAATCCTCATTCGGCATCAATGTCGAAGCTGCCAAATCTATAGCCACTCAGATCAAAGATATTCACAATCTCGGTGTACAGATTGCGATTATGATTGGGGGAGGAAATATTTTCCGGGGAATTCGTGGAACTGAAGCTGGTATGGACAGGGCCTCCGCCGATTATATGGGATTGTTGTCCACCGTCATTAATGGGATTGCCCTGCAGGACGCTTTAGAAAAAGAAGGCGTTTTCACGCGTCACATTTCAGCCATCGAGGTCAAGGCAGTCGCCGAACCCTTTGTCCGGCGCAGGGTTCTCCGCCATCTTGAGAAAAATCGGATTGTCATTTTCAGTGCTGGAATCGGGAGTCCTTATTTTACAACCGATACGGCAGCAGCCCTTAGGGCGCTGGAGATTAAAGCTCAGGTGATCCTGAAAGCCACCAAAGTCGACGGCGTTTATTCTGCCGATCCCCTCAAGGACAAAAACGCAAAAAAATTTGAAAGTATCAAGTACTTGGATGTGATCAAAAAGGGACTGCGTGTTATGGACACCACGGCCATCTCCCTATGCAAGGAAAACAATCTTCCCATCATCGTCCTTAATCTCAAGAAAAAAAACAACATCAAGAAAGCCGTACTCGGATATGACATCGGCACTAAGATTTATTGATACATCCTTCATAAAAGAGAATTCAAATGGTTAAGGAAGAATTAAAAGAACTCGAAAGAAAAATGAAAGTCTCAACTGAGCATTTTCGCAATGAATTGAGCAAGTTGAGGACAGGCCGAGCGAGCATCAGTGTTTTTGAGAGTATTAAAATCGACTATTATGGAAACCTTACGCCTATCAATCAGGTGGCCACTCTTGGCGTTCCCGATCCGTCGCTGATCACCATTCAGCCCTGGGACCCGAACTTTCTCGAGCCCATCGATAAAGCCATCCGTGCGGCAGATCTGGGGCTCAATCCGATAAACGATGGCAAAACACTCAAAATACCGATTCCTCCTCTGGATGAGGAAAGACGG
>JAUWVG010000461.1 GCA_030617525.1 Candidatus Aminicenantota bacterium
GGTTCCAAATAAAACCGGATCGGGTCCTCGAAGAGCGATCTCTGGTTCAGAGCCAAATCAACAAGATGGATTTGTTTTTCAACTTCTGAATATTCAGCGAAAGGTTTCGGATTGAAATAGCCACTCTGGGCACGCACTTTATATCCCTTTTTCTTTACTTTCACTTTTATTTTGTGATACTTCCCATCCCACTGTTCACCGATATAGTAACCCAGAACATAGTAGGAGCTGGTGACATTCTGGATCTCCTCCATGATCTCTTCGTAATTATGGACACGTCCATAGTACTTTCCCCCCGTGGTTTTCGATATCTGCTTCATCGTGCCACCACCCAGCATTTGTTCATCCTGCAAAATCGTCTCCCTCAGATCCTCTGTATCAAGTGTATAGAATTGGCTGTTGGACGCGGCAAGCTCCTTGAGCATACTTTCAAATTTTATACGCCTGGCCGTATCACCTAAGTTATCCTCCATATTGACATTGAGATCTCTCCGATAGGTACTGCTCACCCCAAATGGAGTGGGAATCCCATAGAGGAAGGATGTCGGAATTCCAGAGGAGAAAAGAATGATGTGTTTGTGACCGGGGATGTACCGGAGGGCCTTGGCCAGCTCTCTTAGCTTAGTCGTAAAGCTGGATATCTGTTGTCTAAATGCCCCTCTATCCATATTTGTTGCTTGTACCCGCATCTTCTGAAATTGTGGGTCTCCAGAGAATTTCGAGTTATCCAAAGGTTGAGCGTACTCACTGGCTTCCGGCGCCGATATCTTCAGTGTGTTTCTCCAAAACTGTTCCTCGACATTATTAGCGTGGCCTAACACATTTTCCATACCTATTTCTTCGACAACTTTTCTGACTTTTTGATGGTTTGTGGTTAAGAATTCATGAAGACTCAAGCTGTTTAGGAGCGAGTAGGAGAGCAATCCCACTTCATCGGTGGGGTGGATTTTAGTGTCGATGAAATGGAGAGCCGCTTCTCTTGATTTTTTAATCCCCTCTCTATTGTTAAAGGCAAAATCGAAGAAAAGAAAGAATTTCCGGTTCATCGATTGAGCAGGTTGGATTTCTTCAATGGGAGTAGGCTGGGGCTGGAATATTTGTTCCAAGGGTTTCTTTTCTTTTTCGATCTGAGGCAAAGACAGAGTATATTTCTCGAATTCTGTGAGGTCTTTCCGCTTTCCATTATCAGAAAGCTCAAAATCTTCCAGTGCCAGATCCATTGCCGGTTTTCCATCTTTATCGGTAACATAGACCTGGATGAGTTTGAGAGTGACTGTGACTTCGTGCTGCTCTTGCTCTTGGGCCTCATTTTCCAGGTAAGGGATTGCAATTAACGGAAGATTATTGGCTAATAAGAAGATCGAGATAAAAAAAATGGAGAGAAAGACTCTTTTCAATTTAGCCTGCAAACAATACATCTATAATTTCATCACTCATTAGTAGTATAAACGGCATAAAATAAAATGCAAACTCTATATCAATGGGCTTGACATTTTCAATCGCTTCAATTATATTTCGTATTGTTGTTATTTTTAGCACTATTATGAAATGTAATATTGCGTGGTAAAATCATGAATTTTATTCAATTCAAAGACGCGCTAAAGGATTTTACTGTTTTCTCTTTGAACGACATTAGACTGATCGATCTTCACTTCCACAGGCGAAGGCTCATCGAGTGGCAGGAAAAAGAATATATCAGAAAGGTAGCCAAGGGCCGTTATATTTTCTCTGATCTAAAAATCGATGAAAACGTACTGTTTGAAATCGCAAACCGCATATACAGTCCCTCCTATGTATCTCTTGAATCAGCCCTGTCTTACTATCAGCTTATTCCAGAAGCTGTTTACGGAATCACTTCGGTTTCCACGCGCCGGACGTATTCCTTCCAAACGACTCTTGGTGAATTCACTTATAAAACAATTAGGCCAGCCCTGTTTTTTGGATATGAAATTATGACTTTTAACTCAAAGGTCTTTAAAATCGCTTCTATGGAAAAAGCTATCCTGGATTTTTTCTATCTCCATCCCTATATTAACTCGGAGAGTGATTTTACTTCTTTGCGCTTCAATGCTGAGGTCTTTATGCAGATATACAACCGTAAAAGGATGCAAGGCTATCTACGAAAATTCGCGAAAAAGGCATTATCTGAACGGATTTCAATATTCCTGAAATTCATGACAAAGAATGAAGAGGCAGAATCTCATGCTAGATATTAAACAGATCGAGACTTTTTATCCGGATTCTTTAAAACCCTTTAAAAAAAACATTCTTAGGGAGTATCTCCAGTACAAAATTCTCGAAGCTATGTTTGACTCTCCCTTTGGAGACCGCCTATCTTTTATGGGAGGCACTGCTATCCACATCCTTCACGGGAACAATCGATTTTCTGAAGGTCTTGATTTTGACAATCTAGGCCTGAGACCGAGCGATTTTAAAGATCTTGTCTCTCAAATAATAAAACGAATAAGCCGCCAGGGATACAGTATAGAATCGAGAGTTATCACTAAAAAAGCATTCAGGGCTTATCTTAAATTCCCCAGGATTCTTTATGAAAATAAAATTACTCGGCATAAACAGGAAAAATTATCCATTCAAATCGATATGGAGCCTCAGAATTTCCAATATTTCAAAGACCAGTTTATTCTGAACAAGTTTGATGTGTTCCAGAGGATCAATACTGTTCCCGTAGATCTGCTTTTGTCGCAAAAGATCCTCTGTGTTTTCAATAGGCCGCGACTCATGGGGCGGGATTTCTATGACATCATGTTTTTACTTGGAAAAACTCGTCCCAATTTTTCCTATTTAGAAGAGAAGCTCGGCATTAGAAATTCTGATACGCTCAAAGAACGATTGCTTGAGAAATGCAAGTATGTTTATTTCGATC
>JAUWVG010000283.1 GCA_030617525.1 Candidatus Aminicenantota bacterium
ATGAGAAATTCAGAAATGAAGGTTCCTGTCAAACCTCCTGTTTGAATTGGCGTGTCTCTCCAGTTGACATCCTGGACAAGGACAGAAAGGACAGCACACAATATAAAAAGGAACAGAATCGTGCTGCTCACGATCAAAAAAAATCGCTTTTTCTCTCCTAGGAGAAATAATTGGATAGAGATGTAGAGGAAAACAATAGGGAGGACAAAAGAGCCCAGCCCGAGAAACTGGAGCAGGCCCTCTGAAAGAGAGGCGCCCACTCGGCCTCCGTAATTGTGGATGTCTTGTTCGTTCGATGATCCGGTGGTCCAGGAAGGATCGTGTGAGTCATAACTGATTAGGCTCAACAAAATAAACGCAGCAAGCAAAATGAGGATAACTCCGGTTATTTCACCTGAGTAGGACCTCTTCTTCTGGGGCACATTTTTCAGAGATTTTATCGATTTTTTCTTTTTCTTCTTCATCACGGGGGAATTATAACATAATTATCCTGGCTTATTCACGTGCCGAGGTTGCTACAGATACGAGGTGTCGGCCCATGAGATTGCCACGTTGCTTTGCTCGTCGCAACGAACGATCGGCAGAGAGTGTGGTGATCTCAAATGTTTCCGCAGAGAAGTGACGAAGCAATCCCTTTTATAGAGATCGCTTCGCATTGCCCGCGATGACCTAGTCAGATTGCCACATCGCTTTGCTTCTCGCTATGACATGCTTGTACAGGCAGACAAATTGTTCAAGATGAATTTGCTCGGGACGTAAATGTGCTTCAATTTTGCAGGCCATGAAGGCCTCCTTGATGCCTGATGGAGGGATGTTGGCCAATAGGAGGTTGTTGTAGATCGTTTTTCTTCTGTGTCGAAACGCCGTTTTAAGAAACCGGAGGAATTCTTGACTGTCCGAAAGACGGAACAGGGGAGCCTGCCTTTTTGTTAAGGAAATAAAAGCCGAATTTACTTTTGGGGGAGGAGTGAAGGCGGCAGGGGCCAGAGTGAAGTGGAGTTTGGTTGAAAAAAAGTTATAAAAATATATTGACAGGGGAGCATAAGCTTTTGAACCGGGAAAAGCACAAATTCTTTGGGCAACCTCTTTTTGCAGAAGAAAATGGCACTCTGAAAAAAACGATTGCTCTTCCATTGCTCGAAATAGAATCGGTGTGGAGATTGAGTAGGGGAGGTTCCCCACAAGTTTGGCCTGTATCTGATTGGGTAGTAATTTACTGAATGAGACTTTGAGAATATCTTCTTTCAGAACTTGGAGGTTTTTTGGCGCTCTCTTGTTGAGCAAAGAGGCGAGATGCGCGTCTTTTTCGATGGCAAAAATTTTTCCGGCTGTTGGGGTCAAGAGAAAGGTTAGCGCTCCTTTTCCCGGTCCGATTTCGATGAGAGTATCTTCTGGTTGGGGATCGATGAGACGGACGATTTTCCTGAGAGCATTTTTGTCCTTAAGGAAATGCTGTCCCAGTGCTTGTCTTCTGCTTTTTTTCATTACGGGTTTTAAAGAATACCGCTGTATAGGATTGTCATTAAACCTGGATTATTCAAAAAAAATGTCGATGTTTGCTTTAATTTTTTTATTTTCAGTATGTTCCTTTGTTTTTCGGGAAAACATCTTGAAAACTTTGTTTTCGTTAGATTTTTTTATCCATAATCAACATTTTTTCCCTCAAGGAGGCGAGTCGATAATACCCCACCTGCTTTGTTGCGACGCATTTGTTGCGAGGAGCAAAGCGACGTGGCAATCTCATGTCTCTGCGAAAGCATTATGAGGTCACCACACTCTCTGCGATCGTTCGTGATGAACTTCATACATCGACGCCTCACATCTGTGGCATTCTCGAATCGTGAATAATTCAGGTTAAAATATATCACACTCTCCCTTTAAATAAAAAGCTCTAGTCTTCAATGAAACGGGGCTGTGCTCTCTACATTCACGCGGGGAGGGGGACTCCTTCCCTGTTGTGTTGGCAAAATCTATTCGGAGAATTCACCCCAAAAGGTGATTGTTTTCAGGCAAAAATTTGATTACCATCATACTGTGGGAAGGAGAGGAATGTTAAATATCTTGCTCCTAAAAAGAGGAAGGCTTGTTCATGAAAATTCCAATAATCCTTCATCAAGGGCGACTAAATGATAAGAAAACAATGCGAACAAAAAAAATATTGTCTCTATTTGTCTTTTTGTTATGTGTCTGCCCTTTTCTTCTTCAAGGCGATCAGATAAACCTTTCTAACACTTCTAATCAGAGTGTCTGGTGCGCCATTGCCATCAATTCGGTGGGAGAAATTATGGTGGTTTGGTCTGAATGGGGAAGCGATGGGATTTGGTACCGCATCCTCAGAGACGGCAATTGGTCTGAGAAAAGGAAGGCAGGAATAGTCAGGCAGAAATCATGGAGCAACCAGCTTGCTGTCGATTCCAAGGGAATGTTTCATCTCTCATATGCGGACGGAGGTGGAAGTCTTAGCCGTGATATCTACTACAGCTATTTCACAGGAAGCCAATGGTCCACCGCAGAGAGAGTGTATGACAGCACACACAATTCGGCCTGGAACAGGATTGATGTGGACACAAACGATGATATTTACGTCCAGTGGTACCATAAGTATTATAATCTTGATGATGTTTCCGATGTTGTCAGTATCTCAAAATCCAGAATGGGCCGCTGGCCGTCATCCTATGAGAATGTATCACGCTCAAAGGGTAAGGAATCCATCCACCCGGCATTCCGTGTCCGGAATGGAAATGTTTATTCGGCCTACATGGATGATGAAGGACCCCGTCGGATATATTATGCAGAAAGGATCAATGGCCGCTGGAGTTCTCCTTTGGATTTGTCTAAGGGATATTATCCAGCTTTGGAGATTGATAGTAATGAGAACATTCATATCGTCTGGAGCAGGTTTGATAACAATTTCTATTATATAAGCAGGGTGAACGGCCGGTGGGGCAAAGTAGAGGTTATTTCCAATGGAGATTCTCCTCTTTATTTTGGCGACATAAGGTACAAAAGCAATGTTCTAGTGGCCAATTGGGTTCAGAGGAATGGTGATAAATGGGGAGTCTATGCGTCGGCAAAAATTTCAGGCGGACAGTGGATCACACCGGTTAAAATTGGGGATACCCTTCCCTTGGGAGAAGACGATGAACGGCTTGTTCAAGTTGCCCTCGACAACAAAGGCTGTGCTCATTTTGTTTGGCACGGGATCGGTGTGGGGGGGGAGACCGACATATTTTATGATAAATACTGTATTAGTGGTGAGGATGTCAATTTTATTGAAGTGGATAAGTTGGCATTTAATTTTACAGCGGAAAAACCTGTTCACCCAAGTCCTCAAACCTTTCGAGTGAGAAATTCAGGAGAAGGAAACTTGAGCTACTCGATCTCTTCCGATAGGAATTGGTTGGTTGTCAACCCCGTGTCCGGCTCAAGTTCAGGGGAATGGGATACGATTACTGTTTCAACAGATATAACTACCCTGCAGGCTGGCATCTATTCCGGAACCATTTCTATCTCGTCTTCGGATGCTTACAACAGCCCGGTCCAGATGAACGTCAGTTTGACAGTTACAGAAAAACAGGTTCCTTTCATTACTTTGGATAAACTCTCACATTCATTTTCTTCTTTTGTTGCAAGCGCAAATCCATCTGCTCAATATTTTAGGGTTAGAAACGGTGGTATTGATACTCTCAATTACTCTATTTCATCCAATAGAAGCTGGCTGTCAGTCAGTCCTGGTTCAGGATCCTCCTCAGGAGAATGGGATACAATTAATGTCAGCGTGAATAACGAAGGACTGGCTGTAGGGTCCTATCAAGGTACCATAACAGTGTCTTCTCCAAATGCGGATAACAGCCCTCAGAATATCAGTGTCCAGTTGAGGATAGAGCTTCCTCCATGGCCTTTCCCTCCGCTGAATGTTCAAGTGAACCGGATTTCCCATGAGGGATTGATGATCCAGGCCTACCACAATGATATCAAATGGCTGGGGAATCCTAAAAATGATGGACTCTTTAACCTGCAGAAGTACAATATCTTCAGGAAAAAAGTGACCGAAGACAATTCTGCTTACGTATGGATTTACGCCGTTTCACCCGGAGGAGTTTCTTTTGTGGATGGTCTTTTCGATTCTGCAGACGAGAGAAATGTGTACACCTATGCTGTATCCAGTGTCGATGATTACGAAAGAGAAAGCGCCAAAATTGAAGCATTCCTTAATGGAGAACCTTCTCCCCTTTTAAACTTCTTATTCGACAATCAGAAAAAAGCCCTCCCCGTGATAATAAAGAAATAAGCCGAACCTTAATAATCTTGATTTCTGAGATTGCGGAGGAGCTTTTTTCTTTTTACAATTTTCCCATCTTTTAAAACACGGTGAATGTCTCTTACAGCCCGGATGTCCTCGAGAGGATTTGTGTTGAGCACGACAAGATCTGCGCGTTTGCCCTCCATGAGTGTCCCGAGGT
>JAUWVG010000385.1 GCA_030617525.1 Candidatus Aminicenantota bacterium
GCGATTGAACGATATAACGAAGCAAACCACCGACGAAGAGCTGGCTCTGGAAGCCCAGGCCGGCTCCCGCCGCTGCTTCGAGGAGCTTATCGCACGATACAGCTCCAAACTTTTTCACTTCCTTCGACCAAGAATTTCTAATGTTTCTGATATCGAGGACATCATCCAGGAAACATTTTATAAACTATATAAAAACATCTTTCGTTATGATTCCAAATGGAAATTTTCGACCTGGCTCTACACGGCGGTCAACAGACAGGCCATCAGCCACTACCGCTCCAAACAAAATAAAAAAATCCATGGGATGCCTGTCCAAACCGATGTGGACCCTGCCGATAAAATGATCCAGGAGACACAGAATCAAAATCTGTGGAAATTAGCCAGGAATCTCAAGGCCAACCAGTACGAAGCCCTCTGGCTGCGCTATGTCGAAGATCTGTCTTTAAAGGAAATCGCCGGAATTATGCGGAAATCCTATTCTGCGGCCCGACTTCTTCTTCACAGAGCCCGTCTGAATCTTGGAAAACAGTTCCAGAAAGATCCGGAGTTTAGACAAAATCTTTTCCAGCCCAATCCGGAAGAACAAAATATGCTTTACAGGGAGAATAGAGGATGATCTGTTCAATTTCAAAATGGTTGATATCGGGTGCGCTTGATTCGCACAGAGAAGTTCCCGGATTTCTCCGGTCTCACATTAATCGATGTGCCTCATGCCGGGATTTTATCCATCTCTCCCAGACTTTAGAAAAACGGGCCGCTGAGGACGCCAAGTTTGTCATGAAGGAGACTCCCGATTCGCTCCAGGAAAAAGTAAAAACACGACCATTCCAACAGGTTGAACAAAAAAGACAAACATGGAGGCGGCCGCGCAAACTGATACCGGTCGTATCGGTCTCACTGGCGGCCATTCTTTTTGCTGTTTTCCTTCTTTTCCAACCTTTCCAGACGCCCTCTACCTCGCTGGGCCCGGATTCTTTCTTTATGTTCGGGAGAAATTCACTGCCGGGAGGAACCCTTCAAAAACTGGCCTCTCAAATCGAGGCTCCCTATGATGCGGAATGGAACAGCCTGAAAAAGAATGTAAAATCCGCAGCCGAACAACTCAGAGCTCATCTCGATTTTAAAATAGTGCCAATCAAACGACAGTAATCTTCTATCTGCGATTCCCCAAAATCCTCAATATACGGGAGCACTTGGAGCGGCCATTCTCGCCTCCCAGTAAAATAACTATCCAGGCACTTTGATTTTTTCGAATAGAATACAAAGCCCTGGCCAATCCGGTGGACAGTTTGATATTTGAGTAAATCTATTGCTTTATCGCTTTTTTGTAAAACTTCACCAAGTCCTCTTTGAGCTTTTGGTGGGACTTCTCCCGGATATACATCATGTGCCCTGCTTGATAGTAGGCCATGGTGACACGGTCTTTGAATTCGGAGTTCAGGCCCATGTGAGAGATGGCATATTTGGTGGCAAAATACGGGGTCGCATAATCATAATAGCCATTGGCCACAAAAATTTGGAGAGACAGATTTTGGCTCATAGCCCTGCTGAGGACCTCAATGGAATCGGAGTAACTCGTCCGGGAGTTCGCATTGGGATAGGGCCACGGCCGGACACTTCCTGAAATCGCATAGACATTTTCATTCGTGTATTTCAAATCATTCCGGACGTAGTGATTAAAAAGAGCGGAAAATGCTCCTGTGATGGCGGTAGAGCTGGGGTCGGCGGAAAAACGCTCTCCGGCAGCATCCGTCTCAAGCCCTTTAAACCGGCCATCCAGCCGGCCGATTGCATAATGATCCTCACGCAGAAGTTCTTTCAGGAATCGGTAGAGATTTAGCCGCATGTTGGACTGCTCGACATAGTCAACGGATAAACCTGTGTAACGTGCCACTTTTTTTATCATCTCTTTTTTCCGGTTCTCGGGAAGCTCGTTGCCCAAACTGAGGGCATTGTTGTATTCACCTAAGCAAAAAGTTTCGACTTCCTGCAGCACATCCTCCAGTTCCCGATCCAGCAGGTCCTGGGGCAGTTTTTTGTGATACCAGGCTGCCGCAGTATACCCCGGAAAGTAATAGATATAGGGGAGATCATTTCCAGGAGAAAAATCTTTAACCAATGAATTGAGCACAGCGGACACAAGGATGATACCATCAAGATACATCCCCATACTGCGGCCCTGGAGAAATCCGGCCAGTCCTGAAGCCCGGATTGTCCCGTAACTTTCTCCCAGTATAAACTTGGGAGATGACCACCGTTCGTATTTGGTGATAAACATGCGGATAAATTCGCCAACAGATTCGATGTCATTCTCATATCCAAAAAACTGACCGGGATTCTCTCCGGCTTCAGCCCTGCTGTAACCTGTGTTTACAGGATCTAGAAATATAAGATCTGTGATGTCCAGAAGTGTGTAGTTATTGTCGATCAAACGGAATGGACGGTTTGGAGCCAGACCTTCCTCGGTCATGGAAACTTTTTTAGGGCCAAAAGCGCCCATGTGAAGCCACACGGATGCCGATCCCGGACCTCCATTAAAAACAAATGTGATGGGCCGGGCGGCAGGATCTTTTGCTCCGTCTTTTGTATAAGCAGTAAAATAGATGTCGGCTTTGGGTTTGCCATCTTCCGATTTAAGAGGCAAGGTTCCAGCCGTGGCCGTATAGTTGATGATGGTTCCATTGAGCTTTAGAGAATGTTTGGTTATAGACAGGTCCTTTTCAACAAAGCCGGATTCTTTCTTCACTCCGGATTGTGGATGCAGTGGATAGATCAGGATCACACCTAATAAACATATGAACAGAAATATCTTTGTCTTCACTTGGTCCTCCTTTCTTTATTTTTAATAAACATTATGAATCTTTATCAAAACCAAACAAAGATTACAACAGACAGAATATTTTTCTTTTGCAACGATATGAAACGAGTTGTCGTATTAGAAATAAATGAACATGCTAAAATTTTAGCAAAAAAAACAATTTGTCTTGAAGGAAGTTTAACATGAAAAACATTATCTTGAGTTTAATTGCGATTGTGCTGCTCTTAGGGGGACCATTTTCTCTCGCAGCTGCCCCGCAAACTTCTCTAGCGGATCTCTACAAAACCGGGAAAATTAAGCTTGAGTTGGAACTGCTCATCACGGATGAAAACCTGCCGGAAGGCATATTTTTCGAACATCCGACGGGTGTCGCCGGAGATTTAGATGGGAACATCTATGTGGTAGATTACCAAGCCCATCATATTAAAAAATTCGATTCTTCGGGAAAATTCCTGCAACTTCTGGGAAGGGAAGGACAAGGACCCGGGGAATTCAACGGGCCGTATCGAATCACCTTTGCCAAAGATAAACTGGTTGTCTACGAACTGCGCGGACGCCGCCTCAACACTGTGGATACGGATGGCAACTCCATCCAAAGAGCTTCGATGAATTTCGAGGAGGGCTCAATTCAGGGAATAACGGCTCTCCCCAATGGAAACATCGTGATCGAAAAGGAAAAATCCTATTTCAGGACGGAAGTCCGTCCCCAGAATTGCATGCTGTTTATATTCTCGCCGGAATTGGAATCTCTAAACAAAGTTTATGAACATGAAATCGTACG
>JAUWVG010000505.1 GCA_030617525.1 Candidatus Aminicenantota bacterium
AAGTATAATCTTCAGGGGGTCGCTGTCCTGACTCCAGAACCACATGGCTATTGATATCGGAAGCGCACTCCACTATTAATTGAATCAACCTTTCGGCAGAAGTTTTCTTATAAAAATCGGACATATATTCGTTAAAAGTGGCATCAGCAATAGGCTTGAGTTTATCGAGATACATGTTTAATCGGGCCAGCTTTCTTCGCACCAAATCTGAGTCAATCATGACTTATATCTTTCCGATCGCCCGCTTCAGATATAATTTTTCCATAATTCGAAACTTTTTTGAATCCATATATCTGGCAATTGCTTGAATTTGGAAGCGCTGAAATATCCCTTCTGTTTCTTCAAACACGGGCTTCCCATGGATTGCGACCTGGTAGCTGATGAGTGGCTCGGCGCCATTCAAAAAGACAGGATCAAATTTGTCGCCGAAGATTTCGGCGAAATCATTCAAAACATTAAGTCGGTTATCTAAATCCAACTTCTCCCGGCTCAGAATACCGATGTCGATGTCACTTTTACCGCTTGCGTTCCCTCTTGCATAAGAACCATGTAAAATTATTAATTGAATCTTATACTTTCGGCAGAGATTTTCCAATTTTTCCTTATCGATTTTTAGATTCATTTTTCTTTGGGGGTTCGTAGAATTATAACATAAAATTGAACTGGAAGAGGATAAACTTGTGCCAGTTCACGCAATCTTCACACAATCGTTGCTGAACATTCAAAGAGTTTTTGAGCCTATTTGGTAACATTTTTTTGCACATGAGGCTCTATCGGACCCATGATTGGAAGCTGCTGCTCCTGAATCCGCTTGTTTTTTATCATGGAGTTTCTTAAAATCTAGGAGCAAATTTGGGATTAGCGAAACTCTCTGATATTTGTCCATGGCTTTAAACTTGCCCAAACGCACAAGGATCGTTCTTCTTTTTCTGGTGGGCATAGCTCTGCCGAGCCTACTTTTGGGGTATTTGGCATTTCGCGGTGTGCAGAACGATAGAGCTCTCTTGGAGAAAAATAGAGCCAATGAACACCGGGGATTAGCTGAAAAAGTAAGCCAATCCCTCGATGATCGTCTTCGTGCTGCCGAACAAGCCTTCCAAGAATTCCTTTTGAAAAGGGATTCGGACAATCGGTCAGAAATGATCGTCCGGTTTGATAACCTTAAGACAAAAAATCCTCTAATAGGGGAGGTTCTCACCATCCTCAACTCACGACAGATTCGTTTTTTTGAAGCGCCCCTGCTTTTTCATGCAAGCGGCAGCATTCCCTCTCCCGGCCTTTCCTCCCCCGATTCTTCAGTCGTCCGGCTGCTCCAACAGGGAGAACAGATGGAGTTCCAAAAAAAAGATTACCAGAAGGCACTCGCTCTCTACAGACAGGCTCTGCGGAGGACCTCTGATCATCACACCTGCGGTGATGTGTTGAGTAAAATAGCCAGAGTCCAGAAAAAAGCAAAGCTTTTTCAAGACACCATGAATACGTATCAGACTCTTGGAGCTGATTATAGCCGAGTTCAAATCACAGAAGGAATCCCTCTGGGATTGGCCGCACGCCTTGAGATGGGGGTTTTGCTTGTCGAAATAGAGGATTTTGCCAAAGCCTGGGATGTGTTCACCCAACTGTATCAGGATTTGATAAATGGCGAGTGGATGTTGGAAGAGGAACCCTTTAACTTTTATTCCACGCGCATACGGGATTCCATCTTCGGACTCCTTTCCGAAGGCATTCCCCCTGAGCAATTACAATCTCACGAGAGCCAATTTCAAGAACTGATGGATAAAGAGAACATAAAGAGAGAGGGAACCGAGAGGTTACTTTTATTTCAAGTGAATGCGTTTACTGAATGGGAGCATGAGGCGCTTCCTTTTGGGGAGGATATCACTGAGGGAAAACAGCGGCTAACCGTGGAAATCGGAACAAACGAGTATTTAGTCAGTTTGTTGAGAAATAATTCGACAGGAGAAGAAATTTGGGGGCTGCTGATCGATTCGTCTTATCTTAAAAACAGTTTTCTGCCCAATGTTATACAAATGTCTATTTCCTCTGAGGATACCGATTGGATCATTCGGGGAAGGAACCGGGAACTGATTTTGGCCTCGGCCAACCCTCCCACCGGATCGTTGACAGTCAAATCAGACTTCATCGGCAATTTTCCCAACTGGACCATGGAATTCTATCAAGCTGATCCACGCTTTCTGGAGGACTTTCTGGTTTCGCGCCGCGGGATTTATTTCTACATGTTCATTCTGATCGCTGGAATATTGGTTTTTGGACTGATATTGACCATAAGATCGTTCACTCGGGAGATGGAGCTCTCGAGGATGAAATCGGATTTTGTCTCCACCGTCTCTCATGAGTTTAAAAGCCCTTTAACCTCCATTCGGCAGATCGCCGAAATGCTTCATGCAGGACGTGTGCCCTCTGAAGAACGACGCCAAAAGTATTATGACGTGCTTCTAGAACAATCTGAAAGACTTTCATTGCTCACCGAGAATGTTTTGAGTTTTGCCAAGATGGAGGAGGGAAAAAGAGAGTTTGTTTTT
>JAUWVG010000400.1 GCA_030617525.1 Candidatus Aminicenantota bacterium
GAAATGATCGATATGCAGATCAAACTTTGCTCTTTCCCTGCCATTTCACCCGCTTCCGGAGGCGAAGGAGAGACCAAAAAGGCTGAATTCCTGCTTGAATTTTTAAAAAACGGCGGATTTGCCAATATTGAAGTGATTAAAGCGCCTGATCTCGATTCTCCCTCAGGAGATAGGCCAAACATCCTGGCAACGTACAAAGGGAAAAAATCTTCAAAGAAAATCTGGATTATGACCCATATGGATGTTGTCCCCCCTGGCGAGTTGGCCCAATGGGAGGGAAATCCCTTTGAGGCCTGGGTGAAGGAAGGGAAAATTTTTGGTCGAGGAGTAGAAGATAACCAGCAGGACATGGTGGCCTCTCTCTTTGCCCTTAAGGCTTTCCAGACTCATGGAATTTTGCCCAACTATGATATCGGCATTGCCCTGGTGGCGGACGAAGAAACAGGCAGCGATAAAGGCATCACATATGTGCTTAACAAGACAAAGGCGTTTAGCAAGGAGGACCTGATTATTGTTCCAGACACAGGCAATGAGGATGGAACGATGATTGAAGTGTCTGAAAAGAGCATCCTATGGCTCAAGTTTACCGCTCACGGAAAGCAGGCACATGGTTCAACTCCGGAAAAAGGGATCAACAGTTTCCGGGCCAATTCTTTCCTCATAACCGAACTCAACAACCTCTACACTATATTTGGAGATAAGGATCCGCTTTTTGATCCCCCCATCTCCACATTTGAACCCACAAAGAAGGAGGCCAATGTCCCCAATGTCAATACGATCCCCGGAGAGGATATCTTCTACATGGACAGCAGAATTCTGCCCCACTATTCCATCCCGGATGTGGAGGACAAAATACGAGAAATGATAGGACGCATCGAGAAGAATTTTAAGGTGAAAATCACTATGGAAGAAGATCAGAAGGCCCCGGCTGCTCCCCCCACCTCACCAGATGCACCGGTCGTTCAGGTGTTGAAAAAGGCTGTCAAAAATATCTATGGGTTGGAGGCTAAACCCACTGGAATTGGAGGGGGGACCGTCGCAGCTGTTTTTCGTGATGCGGGATTCGAAGCAGCCTGCTGGTCCAAGATGGATGAGACCGCCCATATGCCCAATGAATATTGTGTAATCGACAACATGGTCAATAACGCAAAAGTATTTGCCCATATCTTTCTGCAGGATTAGAAACCTAGAAACCCGGCACAAAGAGGGAGGAAGGACAACATGGCAGGAGAACTTCTTGTTTTTACGACCGTTCCCGATGAAGAAACGGCAGAGAAAATTTCGCAGCACCTCGTTGAGAAGAGGTTGGCCGCCTGCGTGACTCGAACGGCAGCCTGCAAATCCGTATACTGGTGGCAGGGAAAAATCACTAAAGATAATGAATACATCCTGTTCATAAAGACTCAGGCTAAACGCTATCCCGAACTCGAAAAAGCTCTTGTTACGATCCACCCTTACGAAGTGCCCGAAGTCATAGCCGTTCCTCTTATCCAGGGCTTTGGAAAGTATTTGAACTGGTTGAGTGAAGAGACCGATCCAGACAGATAGAAGAACACTTATGCATACTTTTTCTGCATTCTTCGCGCCACTTTTATGGTGTTGAGATGGACGGCAACGGTGTCCTGGACATCATGAGCATAACCACCGGCTAGAAGGACAACCACTGGAATGTCTCGGCGTCGGGCTTCTCCGATGATGAGCCTTCCACGTTCCATAAGCCCTTCTTTTGTCAACTTCAAACTGCCCAGCTGATCCTTCTCAAAGGGATCTGCACCGGCAAGATAGACGATCAAATCGGGATTGAACTCCTCATATAAGCGGGGAAAATGTTTTTTTAGAGCAGTGAGATATTTCTCATCCCCATCCCCTGTCCACAGGCCCACATCCAAACTGCTGCGGGGCTTTTCTGCGGGATAGATATCCATTTGATGGATAGAAAATGTAAACACATAATCTTTCTTTGAAAGGATTGATGCCGTCCCATTCCCTTGATGAACATCGACATCAACCACCAAAACTTTGGCTACTTTCCCTTCTTTTTTTAACTTCTCGACAGCTACGGCCACATCATTGAGAATACAGAAGCCCTCCCCATGGTCCGCAAAGGCATGATGAAAACCACCTCCAAGGTGAACAGCCAGCCCCACTTTCAAAGCCTGCTCGGCAGCCGTGATTGTTCCCCCCACATACATCAACGCAAATTCGAAAAGCTCAGGTGAATAGGGCAGTTCCAAGCTCATCACCTCAGAGTGGGAGAGTTTCCCTGTCCTGAGTTTTTTTACATATTTTGGCGTATGGGCAAGAAGAACATCTTCAACAGACGCCGTATAGGGGGGGAGAAAATCTTCTTTTCTGGCGCCCATCATGAGGAGTTTTTCATAGATCATCCTGTATTTTTCGACAGGAAAGATGTGATTGTTCATATTGTGCATCCAGTACTTGTCGCTGTATATGAACTTAAAAGGAAACTTCCCCTTCTGGAATATCTGCAGGAGGTTCTTCAAAGGAGTCATGAAAGTTTATAGATACCAGAAAAAGGACACAACCTCAACCTAAGCTTCACAAATTTTACGAAAAATGAAAACTCTTCTTGAAGTTTTTCAGAAAATGAATTAGTTTTTTATCTTATTATACTCAGATATTATAAATATTAATGTTAACCTGAATAATTCAGGTAAGAGGAGTTTTTCATGGGTATTAAAAATTTTATCATCAATCTGGCTCCCTCTCCGCTCGTCAAGATTTTTGCCAGTCCTTATGTCGCCGGCGACAGCATCGATGCCGCTGTAAATGCGGCCCGAAAATTTTGGGAGGAGAGGCACGTCAACTCAACCATCGACCTCCTGGGCGAAGAACTCGATAAGGATGAAGATGTCCAATACAGTATTGGCGTCTACGAAAGGCTTATCGATGCCCTTGGAAGGCAGGAATTCGCCACCATATCCTTAAAACCAACACAGTTGGGAAGCCACAAGGGGACAGAGCACTGTCAAAAAATAATAAGGAACATTGTCGCCCGTGCCGCAGCGCTCGATATCAAAGTCACTCTCGATATGGAGGACCACACATTTACCGATATGACTCTCGATATCTTTCGGGCCATCCACAAAGAGTTCCCCACATTCGGGACGGTCCTGCAGTCCCGGCTTTTTCGTAATGATAACGATATCAAATCCATTGAAGGACTCAACGCACGCATCCGTTTGTGCATCGGGATTTATAACGAACCCAAAGAGATCGCTCTCCAAAGTAAACCGGAGATGAAGACAAAAATGCTGTCACAGTTGGAAGTGTTGTTCAAGGATGGCCATTATGCCGAAATCGCTACGCACGACGAGACAGTCATACAGGAATCCATCAACATCGCCGAGAGGCTCCACGTTAAAAAGGATAGATATGAGGTTCAGATGCTCATGGGAGTCCCGAAACAGGCATTCCAGGATCAACTCCTCAAAGACGGCATTCCTGTACGGCTCTATGTCCCATTTGCCGAGAAATGGAATTATGCCACGGC